>JAGOBZ010000342.1 GCA_017999015.1 Kiritimatiellia bacterium | reverse complement strand
GCCCGATCCAGACGCCGGTCGCGCCGGGGAAGACGCGTCCGCCGCTCTGCAAGATGTTGTTGTCGACAACGATCCGGCCGGTGAGCCGCTCCGGCAGTTCCTCCTTGCTCCACTTTGAGTCGCCGATCCGCACCGCGCCGCCGCCGATGTCGTTGACCCGGCAGCGCGTCAGTTCGCTCTCGCGGCAACCCTTGCGGAACCAGATCCCGTGCGTACCAATGTTCGAAAAAACACAATCGAGGAACGCGATCCGCCGCACGCCGTCAAGTTCGACCGCCGCCGGCTGCGAGACAGCCGCCTGGCCGTCGCCCTGACCGTTCTCCGGCAGCGCGTACGCCGTGTAGGCGAAGGTCAGGCCCTCGAATGCGAGGTCGGTGAGCCAGCGTCCGGCCAAAGCATCGCCGCGCAGGTGCAGGAAAGCCGGCGTCACAGGCGCGACCGCCTCGACACGCGCGATCCGCTCGCCCGGCAGCGGCAGATAGCTTAACACGCCCTCTCCGTCGAGATACCACTCGCCGGGCTCGTCCAGCGCCTCGGCAAAATTCTCAAGCTGATAGCGCGGCAGCCAGCTCTTCCAGTAGAAGTAGGGCCACGGCGTGCTGGCCGTCGCCACCACGCGCCCGCTGGCGGCATCCACCTCTTGCACGCGCGCCTGGCTGACCTCCCAGGCATGAAACACGCGCACCACCACATTCGAAAGTTCCGCGCGGCTCTTGCCGGCAAGCGGCGCGATGTCCGCGCGCTCGGCCATGAATGCCCGGCGCGAGAGGTCCGCGATACGGCCGGTCAGCGGATCAACCCCGTACGCCACCGGCGCCTGCATGTAGTGGTAGAAACGGTTGGGCGAACGCGCGCGCACGGCGCGCCGGCCGTTGATGTAGAGCTGCTCGAAACGCAGCGCAGGATCGATCCGCGCGCGCCACACGCCGTCCGCACCGGCCTGGAAGCGCGGCAGACGCCGTCCGCCGAAAAAGAGCGGGCGCGCCCCGCGCGCTGCCGCGTAGCGGACCGGCGCGCCGGCCTCGCCCGAATCTTCAGGATCGAACGCGACCGGCGCCTCCAGCGCGTATTCACCGTCCGCGAACAAAACCTCATACGCCTCCTTGCGCGCGCCGCGCGCGCGTTCTTGACGGATGCGGTCGCGCGCGCCCTGCAGGGTCGCGAGCGGACGCGCGCGGCTACCCTCCCATCCGTCATCGCCGGCAGGCGACACATGGAGCGTCGCTCCCGTTGCAGGCGCCGCAGCCAGCACCGACAGCATCACGCCCGCGCACACCCCGAACCTTTTCCCGAATCCCTTCATGGTCATTCCCCTCCCCCTTCACCTTTCGCCGCACCCAGCAGCAGCGCGAGCGCATGCTCCGTCGCCTGGCGGCGGACCGCCTCGCGGTCCCCCGTAAAGACCGTGCGCTCCGTCCGCACGCCGTCCGCCGCGGCCAGTCCGAAACAGACCAGACCGACCGGTTTCTCCGGCGTTCCGCCGGTCGGCCCGGCGATACCGGTCACCGCGACGGCGAGGTCCGCTTTCAGCCGCTGGCGCGCGCCCTCGGCCATGGCGGCGGCGCACGCTTCGCTCACCGCGCCGTCCTGTTCCAGTACCGGCTGCGGCACGCCGAGCAGCGCCCTCTTGGCCGTGTTGGCATAGCTGACGATGCCGCCCAGAAAGACCGCCGAGGAACCGGACACCGCCGTGATCCGCGCCGCGGCCAGACCGCCGGTGCACGACTCCGCCGTTGCCAGCGTCACGCCGCGCGCGACACACGCCTCCACCAACCGGTTCTCGAGATTCATGTCCTTCCTTTCGCACGCCCGCCCTAGATCCAAACATCTGAAGTATTGTTGATCGCAACGTGAATGTCGAGACACTTCAGATCCCATTTTTCGGGCGCATGGCAGTATTACGAGAAGGTCTCCCCAACAGAACTGTCATGCGCGTTGCCCCCAGGGCGTTTCTATTTGAACGGTTTTTGCGCAGTGATCAGGCGTAGGGCGTAAGCTCTGCTCTCGCGGCAGGCGTTGGCGAAATCGCCCAGGTGGCCGTCTTTGGTGCGGGAGTTGAACAACAGCAGAGCGGCGCGCGCGACGGCGAGGTTGTTGACAAGTTCAGCGTTGCGGCTGCGGGTCTTGTCTTCGAGCAGCGTGCAGTCGCGGCGGTTGTGGTCGCGCGACTCTATCCCCCAGTGGTCGCGGACGTGGGCCGCCCACTGGCGGGCGGTGCGCGAGCGGGCCTCCATCGTGCAGAGGTGCCAGACGGTCTCGCTGGAGCTTTTGCCGGTCCTGACGACCGTGCGCGTCCTGACGGTCCTGAGCAGCGTCCACATGCCGAAGAGCCCGACTTCGGCGGGCTCGCACAGCGGGTAGACGGCGGTGTCGCGGGACTCGATCCTGCCGTGGCCCTTCTCGGTCACCGGTCCGGTGCAAAAAGGGGGGCGCGCCCGGCCGCGACGGCCCCGCACGCGGCGAGGATCTTCTTCTGGTTGCCCTTGACCTGGACGAGGGCCTCGCCGCCGGAGAGCGTGATCTCGCGCACGGTCTCCTGCTGGCAGTGCAGCGCGTCGGCGGAGACCAGGGCGTCGGAGAGGTCCAGCTCCCGCACGAGGCCGCGGCCGACCGCCAGCTCGCACTTCTCCCCCTCGCCCTCCTTTTGCGACGCGGCGGCCATCGCGACCGGCACGCCGGACTCGGCGTCCGCCAGAGAGACGAGGCCCGCGACGTCCCGGATGAATTTGCCGTCGAGCGCGAGCTGGCGCGGGAGCCGGCCCTCGTGCGCCCGGATCCAGGCGCCGAGGACGGCCGCGAAGTCGTCCGGGGGGAGCTGCCTGAGCAGGCTGTAGAACGCGGTGTAGCCGGGGGTCTTGCGGTAGTTGCCGCCGCCCTTGCGGTCGAAGCGCGGCAGGCCGAGCGCGACGCGCTGCCGCTGCGTGAGCTTCCCGCAGTGCTTGACGATCGGCTTGAGGTCCTTGTGCCCCGCCATCACGCCCATGACCAGCAGCGTGAGCATCGCGCCGATATGGTACACCCGGTTGCTCCCGCGCGGGTCGCGCACGCGGCAGAGCGCGTCGTGCAGGGACTCGACGAGCGGCCCGGGCAGCGGCAGGACGCCGTAGGCGTCGCTGTCCGCGCCCCGGACGCATTCCGGCGGCAGCGCGGCCGAACACAGCGCCGCGCGCGCCCCCGGCCTCAGATCCTTGACCCAGAGCGCCTTGGGCCGGCCGTTGGGCACGTAGTAGTCCGCCGTCTGCCGCGACCGCGAGAAGCCTTTCGTCATCCCCAGAGGCGTCCATCCGGCCGCGCGGTAGCACGTCCCTGCGGACGCCTCCCGGTCGCAGAACGTCTCCGCGAGCAGCGGCTCGTACCCGAAGCTCTTGCGCCACAGCGCCGGCAGCTCCCGCGCCGCAAGCCCCAGGACCTGCGAGGCCAGGTTCGGCCGCCCGCCCCGCTCCGCCAGCAGCGTGAAGCGCCGGTTCTGCACGACCAGCTTCTGCCTCCTCGCCCGCAGCGACGACGTCCAGCCGACGTGCGCGTCCCGGTCCTTGAGCCGGTAGCAGGCCGACCCCCACACCATCAGCGCGACCCACTCCCCGTCCTCCTCGGCCACCAGCCTCAGCGTGTCCCCGCCCGAGCGCGTCTCGCCCATATAGTGGTACTCGCCCTCCAGCTTCTTGAACCGCTTCAGTTCTCTCCCGCGAATCTTCCTGATCGTCAGCATCTTGCACCGTCCCCTTTCTTGCGGCCACACGGATCAGCCTCCTTCGTGGGCCTTTCTCTTCGCAGTGTATGTAAGCAAAAAAGGGGGCTGGCGTCTAGTTCAAAGTCTTCGCCTAGAAAACAACGCGCGAGAACCGTTCACTTAGAAACGCCCTGGCGTTGCCCCGCGCGGAGGAGGCTAATCTTTGACACACTGGGTTGTTTGTGACACAATGAGATCCGCTCTTTTTTGAGAACCGCTTGACTAGGGAGTTTGATTTTATGAAAGTGACAAACGAGTTGTTGGCGTTGACCGCCAACACGATCCGTTGCCTGGCCATGGACGGTGTGCAGGCTGCCAAGTCTGG
>JAGOBZ010000341.1 GCA_017999015.1 Kiritimatiellia bacterium | reverse complement strand
GTCTGCAGAACGCGCACCAATCACGATCACGGGTTTGCGAGAGCAGGCCACTCCTTAAATCCTCCGCCTGCGGCACGTTGTTGGACAGCAGCGCCTCATGCACGAGATAGTAGGGTTTGGAGGGCCTTCCGGAAGGTAAACAGAGGCAGCCGAAGCGGTAGATATCGGTCGTGGTCCGAAGCGCCCGTTCAACGGCCGCCTTGCCGAGCTGCGTCTGCGGCAAGGCGAAGAGTGCGCGTTGCGAGGCGATGGAAAGCGGGACGACGTACACTTGACTGTAATCCGCCGTACGCAATAGGCCGACGCGCTTCAATCCCTCGAGAAGGCCGGGGATATCGTCTTTCTTCCCGCGGGCTGATCCGGCACCGTTTGCATGGGGCCACATGCCGAGAACACGCGCCAGCGCACGGGCGTCGGTTTGCCCCATCAAGAAAACAAGAATGAAGATTTGAAGGTCGCGATCAGTCAGGTAGACCTGATCAAATTCCGGCAGAGTGAACATGCGCGAAGCCTAGCAAATCGTCAGCGGCCCCTGCAAGGTGAGAGGGAAAATACGAAAGTAATCGGCTAGTGGCAGGGGAGTGCGAAGAGCATGCGTTTCTGGTGAAAAGGGGAGCAGGAAATCGGGAGCACGGGCTCATTTTGGAGCGCGGCGGCTTGCCGCCGCTTTGGAAAGCGGGAGCAAGCTCCCGCACTCCACAAACCGGTCGCAGCCCATCGTCCGTCTCCCCGCCGCCGCCCTCGCCCGACTGTGCGTCGCATCAAACACGCATTCGACTCGCGTATCCCTGCCACTAGCCGATTACAATACGAAATCCATCCGTGCAGCATGTTCGAGAGATTACATTTGTAATAACGTGGACGTTTTGGTTGCGGAAGTGTGCTACCGTTATTTCGTGCTAGGTAAAGTCCAGGAGGTAGCATGAACGGCAACATGGCGTGGCGGGGATGCGTGTGCGGACTGCTTGCTTCAGCGGTCCTTCTCAAAGCGGACGAGGTCGTGTGGATGGCAGAGCCGGCCAGCGGCGTGTGGTCCACGCTCGAACCGAACTGGAACGCCGGCGTGGGATGGCCGGACGCCTTGGGACATACGGCCGTGTTCGGCGTGTCCACGCAGCGTACCGTCACGGTCGGCGAGCCGCTCAGTCTGGGCGCGCTGCGCTTCACGGCGGACGGGTACGGGGTGAACGGCCAAGCCTTGACCTTCACCGGGGCGTCGCCGTTCATCTCAGTGGAAGGTGCCGGCGTGACCTCGCGGCTGGAGACAACCGTCCAGGCGGACGCGCTGTTGTCCAAAACCGGCACGGGCGTGCTGTGCCTAGGTGCGGCGGCGTATGCCGGCGAGACCAACGTGCGCGATGTGGCGGTGGCAGAGGGTGTGCTGCGCATCGACGGGAACCGCGTCCTGTGTTCAACCGGGACGTGGAGCGTGGCCGGCGGCGCGGTCTATGAACAGGCGGACGGCACGAACCTGCTGCTGAGCGGCGGAAACGTCCTGGTTGTCGGCCAGGGCGGCGCAGTTGCAGAGCCCGCGCGGGTCGAGGCCACGGGCGGCACGTTGCTTGCGCCTTCGGAGGGGCTCGACCAGAATGCCTACATGATTCTGGGCAAGGACCGTGACGCCTGGCTGCGCATCGCGGAGTCGGCGGCCGTGGATGTGGTGGTGATCGAGATGAATCAGGACCGCGCGGCGGGCGCGAGCGCGACGCTTCAACTGGACGGGGGGCGGCTGACCGTGAACCGCGTCACCGGATCGTCAGGCGAAAACGGAACGGTCTCGCGGGTGCTGCTCAACGGCGGCGAATTGTACGCGGGCGGGAACAACGGTGCCTTTTTAGGCGGTATGACGGAAGTGCTGATGCAGGCTGGCGGCACCGTGATCTCGGTGCCCGGCTCCTTTTATTACAAAACGGCCCAAGCCATCGCGCATGATCCCGCGCTCGGCGGAACGTTGGATGGCGGGCTTATCAAACGAGGAACGGGGACCCTCTATCTGCTGACGGACAACAGTTATACCGGCACCAACCGGATCGAGCAGGGCAAGGTGTTTATCGCGTCAGACCAAGCGCTCGGAACGGGGCCGGTGGAAGTGGGGATGACGGGCTCTGACGCGGTGCTGGTAGGCGGTGGCGGCCTTCAGTCCGTGACCAATCCGGTCAACGTCGGCCTCAAAGGCTCCGTCTCCGCCTCACAAGGCGGGACACTTGAGTTGCATCGCCTGACTTTTGACGCCGGCTACGAGCAAATCAAGGCGGGCGGGCACGCTGATCCGTTGGGCGGCACCGTGAGGTTGGCGCTTGATCCAGCCACGACCGCGAGCGTGTTCAATGTGTTTGTTTACGATCAGAACAGTCTGGATCTGGACGGCGGCACGGCCATCGTCCAACCCGTGCCGTTGACCAATGCCAGTCCGCGCGTCGAAGTGCGGGCGGGGTCGCGCCTGCGCGTGGCGGATGCGGTATTGAACGTGCCGGGACTTTATCTGAATGTCGCGGGCGGCGAGTACCTTCAGGAAGCCGGGGAGGCGGTGTTCCGTTTCGCGCACGGCACGACCAATGCGCCGAATGACGCCTCACCCCTCGCGCCGGTCGGGATCGTCCTGAACGGCGGTTCGCTCGCGTTCGTCGAATCGCCGATGTTCAGTCTGAGCAATGTCAGAAGCACGCGGACGGTCATCAACGGCGGCCATCTCCGCGCCGGACAGGTGAATTTTTCAAAGAGCCACCGCCGCGATGAGCGGCTGACGCATCTCCTTGAATTGAACGGCGGCGTGATGGAGGCGGACACGATCAGCTATCAGGGCGGAGCGAACGCGGTGGAGCCCGCGATCGTGCGGCTGAACGGCGGCACATTGAAAGTGGCGGCGACCAGCGCGGCGCCCCACGATTTCATCAGCGTCAACGGCGTGGATCTGCTGTCGGTTTATCTCGGTTTCGGGGGGTTCGCATGCGATACGGCGGGCATGGACGCGGTGATCCGCCAGCCGCTCGAGGCTGATCCGTTGCGTGGAGCCGCCCCGGACGGCGGCCTGCGGAAACTTGGCGAGGGCTGTCTGACCCTGACGCAGCCGCTGGTCGCGTCCGGCCCTGTGACGGTGGAGCAGGGAACGCTGCGTCTGGCCGAGGCGTGGTTCGCGGGCGAAACGATCACGGTGCAGGCGGGCGGCACGCTGGAACTCGGCGGCGGCGGGATCTCCAACGCGGCCATCCATGTGGCGGCGGGCGGCACGCTGCATCTGACCGAAACCCCGGCCGAAGCAGAGGTGCCCAACGGCAGCTTTGAGATCTACACGGCCGGTCAGTTGAGCGCGACGGTCAAACATCGATATCAGCCGACCGGAACGGGCTGGACCTTCCCGTCAACCTGCGGCATCCAGACCAACGGCAGCGGCTTCTCCTCCGATCCTGTTTACTACACGACGAACGGCGGCGTGACGGCTTTCGTGAAGCAGGGGACGATCCAGCGCGATTTTACGTTGACGCGCGGCGGAACCTATCGTCTGGCGTTTGAACAGGCCACGCGCAACGGCTATTCGAGCTGGGCGCGCAACGTGGACGTGAAGATCGATGGCGTGAAGATTTACACGGTCACGCACGGCGGTGAGCTGCACGGTTTCCGTCCGGTGGAGGTCAGTGTGCCGCTGACGGTCGGGACGCACACCTTGGCGTTTGAAGGCTTGTATTCCGCGTATGAAAATGCCAACGCGACGGTGTTGATCGACGCCGTGCGGCTGATCGGCGGCCCGGTGCTGCGCTTTGACGGCGAAACACAGGGAGGGCGGTTCGCGGAGATCGAAGCGGAGACCCCGCTTGCCGTGACGAACAGCAGCTTTGAAAGCTATGCGGCGAACACCTTCGCATCGCTGGGGCACTCCTATGCGCCGGCCGAGACAGGCTGGAGTTTTTCGGGGAACAACACGAGCGGCATCCAGACCAACGGCAGCGCGTTCTCCTCGGATCCTGCCTTCTACACAACTAATGGCGGCGTGACGGCTTTCGTCCGGGAAGGCGCGATTCAGACGACCTTCTTCGCGGAACAAGACGGCCCGCACATGCTGTCGTTC
>JAGOBZ010000340.1 GCA_017999015.1 Kiritimatiellia bacterium | reverse complement strand
CATGCATGTGTCTTTCTATTGTCTGTTCGGAAGTTTTGCCGCGCTGGCGCACGCGGAGCCGGTCACCTTCACGCACATGGCCGACGCCTCGGCGGGCGAAACCGCGGGCAACAACATGATTGTCGTGGCGAATGACGAGGACAACCTGCTGCGCGTCTATCGTCTGCCGGACGGCGGCGCGCCGGTCACGGCCTGGGATCTCGCCCCGCACATGGCGCTGGAGAAAAAATCGCCCGAGATGGATGTCGAGGGGTCGGCCCGCATCGGCGACACGATTTACTGGATCACCTCGCACGCCCCCAACAAGACCGGCAAGGCACGTCCCAACCGCAGGCGTTTCTTCGCGACGCACGTCCGCGAGGAGAAGGGCCTGCCGCGCTTCGAACCGGTCGGCCGTCCGGTGACCGCGCTGCTGGACGCGCTGGACCGCGACCCGCGCTTCGCGGCCTTCGGCCTGGCCGCCGCCGCGCTCAAGCCGCCCAAGACGCCGGGCAGCCTCAACATCGAGGCGCTCTGCGAGACTGAGTCCGGCGGGCTGCTGATCGGTTTCCGCTCGCCGCTGCCCGGCGGCGCCGCGCTGATCGCCCCGCTCGACAATCCGGCTGAGACGGTCAACGGCCAGCCGCCGCACTTCGGCGCGCCGGTGCTGCTGGACCTCGGCGGCAACGGCATCCGCGCCATGATCCGCGCCGCAGACGGTTTTCTCATCCTGTCGGGCTCGGCGCTGAGCGGCGGCGAGGCACGCCTTTACGCATGGGGCGGGCGGATCGATACGCCGCCGGTCCTACGTCCCGTCCGCTTCCCGGCCGACACCACGCCCGAAGGCCTGATCGCGGTCGAGCGCGGCGGTGCCGCCGACGTCCTGGTGCTCAGCGACGACGGCACACGTCCGGTGGACGGACAGCCGGCCAAGACCCATCCCAATCCCGCCCGCCGCGCCTTCCGCGGCTTTCTGCTGAGCACGCTCACACAAGGAGAAAAACCGTGATTCTGCGCAAAATCATTGCATGCGCACTGCTGGCGTCCGGCGTCCGCGCAGCCGATTCTCTGTTGCAGCCAAACGATCGCATCGTGTTCGTCGGCGACAGCATCACCGCGCAGGGCGTGGGTAATCCGAACGGCTACTTCCACCTGTTCACCAACGCCCTGCACGCGGCGCATCCGGCGTCGCGCCACGAGGCGGTCGGCCTGGGCTTTTCCGGACACACTGTCTACAGTTGGACCGACAGCATAGAGCCCGACAGCCGCACGCGCCGCGTGCCGGCCAACACCGGCGGGTTCGAGGTGCAGGCTGCCTTCGCCCGGCCGGCCGGCGTCGTCGTCATCCTGCTCGGCATGAACGACATCCTCTGTCCCACGGTGCGCGACGACGACGCATCGTTGCTCGACTGGAAAGAGAAGTACCGCGCGCTGGTCCGCGCCATCCGCGCCCGCGTCATGCCGCGCGTGACGGTGCTGTGCGAAATCACGCCCCTCACCGAAGATCCGCGCTCGCCCAAAAACCGCGTGCGCGACCGCCTGACCCGTTTGACCGCGGACCTCGCGGCCGAGGAATCCTGCGTGACCGCCGCGACCGGCGCCGCGCTGTTCGACGTGATCGACCGCTGCCGCCGCGCGCGTCAGGACTACCACGTCATTCCGGACACCGTCCATCCGCAACAGCCGCTGGGGCACCTCGCAATCGCGCGCGCCATAGCCGCAGCGCTGCGCGACGACACGCTGACGGCCGCCCTGGATGCCGCACTCGACGCGCGTATCGCCGCACTGACACCGGCCGAGCCGGGCGTGACTGTCTGGTTCAAGCCGCAGCCAGGCCGTGCGGCAGACGGCGCGGAACAACACTACACGCTCGACTGCCACTGGCGGCCAGGTTCGCCGCCGGTGGCCACCGAAGCGCGCTTCGCGCTGGAACTGCCGGAGGACTGGCGCGCCGAATGCACGGTGCAGCGTGGCGATGCGGCGACCTTTACCCTCCGTGGTGTACCTGTGCGGCTGCAAACGCCGGTGACCGTCGCGGCCGCCGTCGGCGGCAAGACCTACCGGCAGACGCTGCAGATCCCGGCTCCGTGGCGCGTGGTGTGCGGGCCCGACAACGGCGGCGCATGGTCCCCGGGACGGGTCTACCGCCCGACCAACAGCGTGCCTTTCATGGAGGCTGCGCTGCTCGCCGGCACGTACGGCGAGTCGTTCACGCACGGCGGCCGGACCTACGCCTGGCAGATCAACACGCCCTGCGTGGACTACACGGCCGGGGACGATCCGAACACTGTCGCACCTTACAGCCTGACCTTCGGCAGCGACAACGACGTGCTCTACGCCGTGCGCTGGGTGCACAGTTCCAAGGCGCGGCCGATCCAGCTCCAGCTCTCGCATCGGACCTTCTCGGCGACCCTCGGTTTTGTGGTCTGGTTGAACGGCGAGCAGGTCATGACCGGCGACCTCAACCGCTCCGGTAAAAACCGCGCAGCCGCGCCGGCCGCACTGCGGGCGGGCTGGAACTGTCTACTGGTCCGCAACGACCACTTGCAGTGGCAGCGGCAGTTCGCCTGCGCACTGCTGCCGGCGGACGGCGACACGCTGGACGACTTGCGCTACGCCGTGATGCCGCCCCCTGCGGTCGAATGAGTGTAAACGGCTAAGTGTTACCGGCTAAGCCCGCCGCCAAAATAGCGCCGTGCGCCGCGAGCACCGTCACGGCGCGGTGTAGGGCGCGGTCACCCGGTAGAAGCGCTGTGTCAGCGACGACACACTGTTGGTCTGCTCGTAGGGCGGCCCCGGAACGGCGTGGCCCCAGGTGGTCCACGTCATGCCGGTGGAGAGCGCATTGACATACTGCGTTTCATACACGATGGGGCTCTGTCCGTTCCAGCGGATCACGACCGTCGCATTGCTGGAGGCGTGAACCATGTTGGTGATGGCGATGCCGCCGATCGGCGCGGGCTGGTAAACCGTGAAGCGGTAATCCTCCACCTCGCCGTCCGCGGCTAGGCCGAAGGGTAGCAGCGCAGACGCACTGCTGAAACGGAAGCGCGCGAAGGTGTCGCCCAGCGCGGCGCCTGACGGCACGGCGATGACCAGAGCGTTGGTGCCGGCCACCAACGCACCGCCGGCGGCAATCTGATCGGCGGGGTCTGCCCAAGAACCGTTCTGGTTGAAATCGATCCAGGCGTTGAGCAGGCCGCCGGCCGAGGCCACCACGCGGAACGTGGCGTCGGAGCCGCGCACCAGCGCGCCGACCAGCGCGACACCGTCTTCGTCGTCACCGCCTGTCATGTCGTCGCCCTGCGCCAGCGGACCGGGCGTCCCGTCCGACTCCGCATCAGGCGCAACCGCTCCCAGATAAAGCGCGGACGGCATGGCGTGTCGCGCGCCGTCGTTGGCGAGCCATGTTCGATACGGTTTGTCGGGCGCGTCGCCGAAATCCAAGAACTGGATCATGACTGTCATATCCTCCACCTCGCCATCCTCCAGCAGGCCGGTGTACGTGATCGGCGTTTGCAGCGTGGTGAAGCGGAAGCGCGCCATCCGCTGTCCCGGCCCGAGGCCGGCGGGCACCGAGAAGCCCAAGGAATTGAGTCCGGCGTTCACGGGGGCGACCATGAGAATCTGCTCGTTGGCGTCAGCCCAACTGCCGTTGCCGTTGAAGTCGATCCAGGCCGACAGAAAGCCGGGCACCGAGCACTGCGCGTCGAGCGAGGCCCCGAACCCCGCTATCAGCGGCGTGGTGAAGACAATGCCGTCCTCGTCGTCGATGCCCGCACCGTCATCGCCGGTGGCGGTCGCGTCCGGCTGGCCGTCCGACTCGCCGTCGATACCCAAGCCGAGAAAGACACTCGGGACGATCACGTGACGCGCGCCGTCGTTGGCCAGCAAAGTCGGGAACGGCGCGTCCGGCGCGTCGCCGAAATCCAGATCGCGGTCAAAGAAGACCGAGACGTCAGACGCATAGATGTACTCCGGCGGCGGCTCTTGGTATTGACCGGGCGGCGCGCCGACAAAGGAGCCGTAATCCACCAGCAGCGTGTCGAGCCAGTGGCTGATAAAGAAGAGCTTTCATGGCCGTCTCCTTTTT
>JAGOBZ010000339.1 GCA_017999015.1 Kiritimatiellia bacterium | reverse complement strand
GCCGTCCACGTCGAGATAGCCGGTCTCTGGATTGCACGCCGGCCACCGCGAGGGCTCGAAGTTGTGCAGGTAGAGCAGCCCGTCCTGCACGATCCCGCGCACCGGATACCCCGCGTCGTTCGGCCGCCCGATGTCGTTGCGCTCGCGGCCGATCAGCACGCGGTCGCGCGCCGCCACCACGCGGCCGGCACGGTCCGAGGCCAGGATCTCCAGCAGGCTGCGTCCCTGCGCCGGCGCCATGCCGGTCTGCCCCCACGCCACGCCCGCCGCCTCCAGAAAAGTCGGCGCGAGATCGATGAAACTGACATAATCGTCCACCGTCCGCCCTGGCGCGCGGACCCCGCGCGGCCACATCACGGCAAGCGGCAGATGGTTCGAGTCGCGATAGGCCTGCCCTTTGCTGTGCGGGAACGGCATGCCGTTGTCGCCCGTCACCACCACCAGCGTGTTCTCCAGCAAGCCGCGCCGCTCCAGCGCCTCCAGCATGCGGCCCAGATGGCGGTCGAAATGCTCCACCTCGAAGGCGTAGTCGAGCAGGTCATGGCGCACGCGTTCAGTGTCCGGCCAGTACCCCGGCACGCGAGGGATCTGGTCTGTCCGCTTGCCGCCTTTGGCGGCGCCGCTGCCGTACTCGTACCCGCGGTGCGGCTCCGTGCTGCCATACCAGAAACACCAGGGGCGGTCGGCCGGCACCTGCTCCAGGAACGCCTCGAAATTCGCCGCGTAATCATTCTTGCCGATCCCTCCCGCCGGCGGCTCCAGCGTGCGGCGGTTGAACGGCCGTCCCGCCATCTGGCGCAGCCGTCCGGAAGCATCCTTGGCTACACCCGGCGCCCACCCCTTGCCGGTCATGCCGACCTCGTAGCCGCTGACCGCCAGCGCCTCGGCATAGGTCGTGAACTCCGGCGGGAAAAAGCACCAGTGGTTGGCTGCGGCCTTGAGCTGCCACGGGTTGCGACCGGTCAAGATGCTCGCCCGCGACGGCGCGCATTTGGCGGTCGGCGTGTACGCCTGGGTAAAGAGCACGCCCGCGCGCGCCACGCGGTCGAACGCCGGCGTCTTGACCCAGGCGCAGCCGTACGCCCCCGCATGACCATACGACCAGTCGTCGGCCAGCGCGAACAGAATGTTGGGGCGCTGCGCGGCCACCGCCGCCTGCACCCCCATCACCGCCATCATCAGCCACCGACATCGCGACATCGAATCGCCCCCCATCTCCTTTGCCGGCACACGGCACGCAAAGCCCGATTTCCAGACAGGCGCAGCCCTGATGCGCAACAGGCCCAGACTATCCGCGCGGTTTGGCGGCCTGTTTCATTTGCGGGAAGAGGATCACGTCACGGATCACCTCGGTGCCGGTCAGCATCATGACCAGCCTGTCGATCCCCATTCCGAGCCCGCCCGTCGGCGGCATCCCGTGCTCCAGCGCGGTGATGAAATCCTCGTCGATCTTTTCAGGATCGTCGCCCGCCTGGTCGGCAAACGCTTTGCGCTGCGCCACCGGATCATTCTGCTCGGTATAACCGGGACACAGCTCTTTGCCGGCGACCACAAATTCAAAGACATCGACCAGTTCCGGATCATCCGCACAGGCTTTGGCCAACGGCACGAACTGGCGCGGGATACGCGTCACGAAAGTCGGCTGACGCAACGTCTTTTCCACAAGCTTACCGTAGACTTCGTGGGTGATCAGCAGGTGGTTCCACACCGGGTCGACGTCAACGCCCTGCGCCTCCGCCTTGGCGCGCGCCTGTTGCGCCGTCAAGTCGAACCAATCGTCCCCCATCACCTCCTTGACCGCATCTTTGTAGGCGATCTCACGATACGGCGGCGTGAAGTCCAGCACTTCCTTAGCCTCCCCATATTCAACGGTGAGGCGTCCCAGCACCTTCTCGCAGAGATGCGGCAACAGCCCTTCGATAATCGCTTTCATCGAGGTCCGGTCGCCATACGCCTCGTACACCTCCAACACCGTGAACTCCGGATTGTGCGTGCGGTCGATGCCTTCATTTCGGAAGTCCTTGCCCAACTCGAAAATCTTATCAAAGCCGCCCACAATCAGGCGCTTCAGATAGAGTTCCGGCGCGATGCGCATCACCATTTCGCTATCGAGCGCGTTGTGATGCGTGAAGAACGGCTTGGCTGCGGCACCTCCAGCCTGGGGCTGCATCATCGGCGTTTCGACCTCGACGAAACCGCGGGCATGGAGAAAATTCCGAATCTCCGCCAGAATCGCGCTGCGCTTGTTGAAACGGTCGCGCGATTCCGGATTCATCATCAGATCCAAGTAACGCTTGCGGTAACGCTCTTCAACATCCTGCAAACCGTGAAATTTTTCCGGCGGCTGCAGGATCGCCTTACCCAGAAAATGCCAGGCGTGGACCTCGAGAGTCGGCTCTCCCATGCGCGTGGTGAAAAGACGTCCCTCAACGCCGATGAAATCACCGAGATCCAGATACTTGAAACCTTCAAACTGCTGTTCGCTGAGCAAGTCTTTCTTGATGAAAATTTGAAAACTGGCCGTCCCGTCGCTAATCGTGGCAAACGAGGCTTTGCCCATGCGCCGGACAGTCATCAGGCGGCCGGCCGCCCGCACCCTTTTGTCCTCTTCAAACCCGGCACGCACTTCGGAAAGGCGCGTACGCTCGAAAGCTTGCCCGTATGGCTTGAAGCCCAGTTCCTCCAACTTCCGAAGATTCACAATCCGTTGTTCGCGGTACTCATTTTCCGATCGCTGTTGTTCCTCTGACATGTCCTGACTTTCCTTCCGTGGCGAGAAACTTTAGCAGACTTTACACCCGGTGTCAGTCACGGAGAGGTGCGATTCCAGGCCCGACGCATCACGTTCTTGTCTTCCGAACCGTTCGCCAACAATCGCTTGATAAACATCGATTCAGTCTTGACCACCCCCCCGACTCTTCATTATTGTTGAGCGGGTATTCAGCCCGGATGGGGATTATGTCCCGCAAACGACCGAAATGAAGACAGCTTCAGGTGATCATATGACACAAGACTTGCAGCAATTGCTCGAAAAAATCCAGCGCGACGGCGTTGACAAGGCGCAGGCCGAGGCGGACGCCCTGCTCTCCGACGCACGGGCCCAAGCCGCATCGCTCCTTGACGCGGCTCAGGCCGAGGCAGTCAAGATTAAAGCCGAGGCGCGCCAAGAGGCCGAAGCCTTTGAGCGCCGCGCCGAAGAAACCATGCGTCAGGCCGCGCGCGACACCGTGATGAAGGTCGAAAAGGCTGTCACCCACCTCTTGCAGCGGCTTTTGCTTGAAAACGTTAACGCCGGCTTTGACGCGAATCCCGAACTCGTCGCCGACCTCGCCGCCGAAGCGGTTCGTGCGCATCTGGGGGCCAAAGGCGGGGTCGAGGTGGCGGCCGCAGCCAAGCTGGCCGACGTGTTGCGCGCGACGCTCGCAGCAGAGGCGGCAAAGGGCATCACAGTGGTCACTGACGAGACGGCCGGCACCGGTTTCCGGCTGCGTCTCGCCAACGGCCGCGTGGAACATGCCTTCACCGGATCGGCTGTCGCCGAAACTCTTGCCAAACAGCTCCGCCCGCGCCTGGCAGCCTTGATGAAGCCATGAGTGTCATCTACCTACTTTCCAGCCTGCCCCTGCTGCGGTTCGACACGCCGCCGGCGCTTGCGCCCGAGGCGTTTCTGTCGGCCTGCCGCGACCAGCTCGGTGCCGCCGACGCGGCTGCGGCAGAGGCCCTGCTCACCGGCACCGCGTGTGACCATCCGTTCGTCGCCGCCTGGCGCGACCGCGACACGATCCTGCGCAATGCCGTGGCGCGTCAACGCGCGCGTCAGGCCGGCGCAGACGCATCCCGCTGGCTGCGCCCCGCGAACGGCTGCGACACACGCATTGAGAGCCTGGTCGAAGAGGCTTTCGACGAGCCCGACCCGCTGCGGCGCGAAAAGGCGCTCGATAAAATCCGCTGGCTGATCGTCGAAGAGCTGCAAGGCCCGGACCCGCTCGACGTGAAGGGCGTCTTTGCCTATGCCGTCAAGCTCGCTCTCCTCGCCCGCTGGACGGCCCTGACGCCGGAACAGGGCCAGACCGTTT
>JAGOBZ010000019.1 GCA_017999015.1 Kiritimatiellia bacterium | reverse complement strand
TCCAGCAGCCCCAGCACCGCCGTCACCTTGCCGGCGTCGGCAGGCGGCTCTTTGGCCTGCTCCATCCATTGCTTGAACTGCCCGAAGAAATCGGCCATCATCGCCGTCCACTCGATCCCGCCCTCCTCGATCCGGTCAAGGCTTTCCTCCATGCGCGCCGTGAACCCGACATCGAAGAGATGCTCCAGTTTGCCGACCAGCAGATCGCTGACTTCCAGCCCGAGCGGGGTCGGCGCGAGCTGGCGCTTCTCGCGCGCCGTATAGTCGCGCGAATTCAGCGTCTCGATGATCGAGGCGTAGGTGGAGGGACGCCCCACGCCATTCGCCTCCAGTGCACGGATCAGCGAGGCTTCGCTGTAGCGAGCCGGCGGTTTGGTCTCCTTGCGCTCGCACAGCCAGTCGAGCGCCACCAGGCGGTCGCCTTCGGCCAGCGGCGGCAGGCGGTCGACCTCATCGCTCTCCTCCTCCGCGTCATCCTCTTCCGGCTTCTTTTTGCGGATATCCAGCGCCATGACTTTGAGAAACCCGTCGAAGAGGACCTCGGAAGAGGTCGCCGTGAAGAGGTAGCGATGGGCAAGCCCCGCTTTGACCGGTTCAATCTCGGCCGTCTTCTGCGCGATGCGCGCCGCCGCCATCTGGCTGGCGACGAACCGCTTCCAGATCAATTCATAAAGGCGCAAGGAAGGCGCGTCCAAAACGCCTCGGAGGCTTTCCGGCGTGCGGGACACCTCCGTCGGACGAATCGCCTCGTGGGCCTCCTGCGCGCTCGCCCGGCTCTTGTAGAAGTTCGGCGTCTCCGGATAATAGGCTTCGCCATACGCCTCAGAGATGAAGGCGCGCGCGGCGGCCTGCGCATCCCGCGCGATATTGACCGAGTCGGTACGCATGTAGGTGATCAAGCCCACCGGCGTGCCGCCGCCCAGCTCCACGCCCTCGTACAGTTTTTGCGCGAGACTCATGGTTCTGTTGGGCGAGAAGCCGCACACGCTCGACGCCGCCTGCTGCAGCGTCGAGGTGATGAAAGGCGGCAGCGGACGCCGCGTGCTTTCGCGCTGGCGCACCGCGCTGACGCTCAGGGCGCAGTCTTCGAGATCATTCAACAGCGCCTGGGCGGTCTGCTCGCTGCCGACGGACGGCTTCTCGCCGTCCACACGGGCGAGCCGCACCGTGAACGGATCGAGCGGCGCCTCTTCGCGCCGCACCGTGGCACCCATCACCCAGTACGCCTCGACCTGGAACGCCTGGATCTGGCGCTCGCGCTCCGCCACCAGACGCAGCGCGACCGACTGCACGCGTCCGGCGCTCAGCCCCTTCTTGAGGCGGCGCCAGAGCATCGGGCTGACCATATAGCCCACGATGCGGTCCAGCACGCGGCGCGCCTGCTGCGCATCGACGCGCTGCATGTCGATGACGCCCGGATGTTCGATCGCCGCCCGCACGGCGCGCGGCGTGATCTCGTTGTACTGAATGCGGTGCACCGGCTTGTCCTTCGCGCTGTCCGCCAGCGTCTCCTGCAGATGCCACGCGATCGCCTCGCCCTCGCGGTCCGGATCGGGCGCGAGGTAGATCTCGTCACAGCTCTTGGCCGCCTTCTTCAGCTCGGCGACCACCTTGGCCTTGCCTTTCGAAAGCACATACTTCGGAGCAAAGCCATGCTCGACATCCACACCCAGCGTGCGCTCCGGCAGGTCACGGATGTGACCGACCGACGACTTCACCACAAAACCAGAGCCCAGAATCTTTCCGATTGTCTTCGCCTTGGCCGGCGACTCCACGATAACCAGCTTCTTTCCCATGTTCACTTCCTTACCTAAAACCAAAGGCCCGCTCATGCCGAGCGGCGCGCCACCCGTCCGCCCGGCAAGACCCGGACCTGTCGCTTGATCTGCAGCCCGACCAGCAGGGCATTCACTCGGCCGGCATCCAGCCCGCTCGCACGCACCACCTCGTCCACCGGCACCCCGTCGACGCCGAGTTGCGCCAGCACGGCGCGCTCTTCGGGCGTCAACACCGATTCCGGCGGGCGCTCAACCGGCACCGGCCGCCCCGGTTCCGCAGGCGGCGTCTCGGACGCGCGCCGCATGCCGGCCATCAAATCCTGCAGCTCCTCAATCACCTCATCCGCGTGGGTCACCAGCCGCGCGCCCTCGCGCAACAGCTTGTGGCAGCCTTGCGAAGCCGGCGAGTCGATCCGCCCCGGCACCGCCATCACGTTGCGGTTCTGGTCCAGCGCCTGGCCCACGGTGATCATCGTGCCGCTGTTGAGCGGCGCCTCCACGACCAGCACGCCCTTGCACAGCCCGCTGACGATCCGGTTGCGCATCGGAAAGGTCTGGCGGTCCGGCTGCCTGCCGAACGGATACTCCGACACCACCGCGCCGCCGCATTCGATCATCGCGCGCGCCAGTCCCGCGTTCTCCTTCGGAAACAGGCAGTCGAGCGCCCCGCCCAGCACCGCCACGGTCACGCCCTTGGCCTGCACCGCACCGGTGTGCGCCTCGGTGTCGATGCCCAGCGCCAGTCCGCTTGCCACCGTGTAGCCCGCGCCGGCGAGCTGAAAGCCGAACCGGCGCGCGCACTCCCGTCCGTAAACCGTCGGCCGGCGCGTGCCGATGATCGCCACCGCCGGCCGGTCCAGCGCCTCGACCGCCCCGGCGACATACAGCACCAACGGCGGGTCAGCGATCTGTTTGAGCAGGGCCGGATAGCCGGGGTCAACCCAAGTGATCAGCCTCACGCCCTTCTTGGCCGCGCGCGCCAGCTCGTCGTCGGCGCGCATCTGCCGCAGATCGGACCAGAACTGATGCGCCTTGTCCGGGCCGATACCCGCCACGGCCAGCAAATCGCTTTCAGAGGCCTCAAAAACCGCTGCCAGCGACCCGAACCGCGCCGCCATCCGTTTGGCCGTGATGGCGCCCAGACCGGTCACCCGGTTCATGGCGATTAAGGCATCCCGCTCTGTCACATTATCCTCACAAAAATACCGCACCGTCGGTCGGTCAGAAAAAATTGAGTAGGGTAAATAGCATATTCGTGCGTGTCTGACAAGTCAGCATGGCCGCCGCAACATCGAGGAATGGTATTCCGTCTGCGCTTTCGGCTTTCGGTGCACCCTGTGAATTTGGTATTATTCTCACGCCATGCAAGGGGTATGTCCTGGACGTGCCGTTACCCCTTGCCTCGTCACCCCGCACGCCCGGTCTTCTGACATGCCCAAACCTTTTGTTCATCTCCACCTACACACAAAATACAGTCTGCTCGATGGTGCCTGTCACATCAAGCCCCTCGTCTTGCGCGCCAAGGAATTAGGCATGACCGCCGTATCGATGACCGACCATGGCGTGATGTACGGCGCGATTGAATTTTACAAGACCTGCCGCGATCTGGGCGTCAAGCCGTTGATCGGCTGCGAGGTCTACATTTTGGCCAGCGCCAACCGGTCAACGCGCGATCATACCTTGCCCTACCACCATCTCGTGCTGCTGGCAGAGAACAACGAAGGTTACCACAACCTCGCCAAGCTCAACACGATCGCGCACATGGAGGGTTTTTATTACAAACCCCGCATTGACAAAGAAATGTTACGGGCGTGTTCGAAAGGGTTGATCGGATTGGCAGCTTGTGTCAAGGGTGAGATCAATACGCACCTGCTGGAAAACAACCTTGATGAAGCCGAGCGCGTCGCACGTGAACACATGGAGATTTTCGGCCCCGACCGTTTCTATCTCGAGATGCAGGACCACGGGATGCCGGAACAGCGTACGATCAACGAGGGCGTGCGCGAACTGCGTAGGCGTACCGGGCTTAAGGCGGTCGTCACCAATGATGTGCACTATCTCCACCAGAGCCACGCCGAGGCGCACGAGGTGATGCTTTGTATCCAGACCAACACCACGATGAGCGACCCCAAGCGCATGCGCTACGGCTCTAACGAATTTTACTTCAAATCGCGCGAAGAGCTTGAAAAACGCTTTCCGGGCGAGACCGAAGCTTTCGACCTCACCCAAGAGATTGCCGACCGTTGTAATGTGGAGTTGAAGTTCTCGGACGGGCGCGCCGAAAGCCTGCACTTCCCTGATTTCCCGTTGCCGGACGGCTGGCAGGGCGCCGATCTCGACTATCTGATCCAGCTCGGCAAAGACGGGCTGCGGCGGCATTATGGTTTAGAATACGACCAGCCCAAAAACGACGACGAAAAACAGTTGGTCGAACGGTTCGACTACGAAGTCGGCGTAATCAAAAAGACCGGGTTCATCAACTACTTTCTGGTCGTTTCAGACTTTGTCAAGTGGTCGCGCAGCCACGGTGTGCCGGTCGGGCCCGGCCGCGGTTCGGGAGCCGGCTCGCTGTTGGCCTACTCATTGGACATCACGCAGCTCGATCCGATCCGTTTCGACCTGATTTTCGAGCGTTTTTTAAATCCTGAACGCATCTCGCCGCCGGACTTCGATATCGACTTCTGCCAGACCAACCGCGGCAAGACGATTGACTACGTCACCCAAAAATACGGCAAGGACCGTGTCGCGCAGATCGTGACCTACGGACAGCTCGGCGCAAAAACGGTCATCCGCGACATTGCGCGTGTGCTGGAGATCCCGCTGAACAAATCGAATGCCTTCTGCAAACTGATCCCCGAAGACCCGAAAATCACCCTGGCGAAAGCCAAGACCGAAAATCCCGAATTCGGCGCCTTATGCGCTGTGGATCCCGACCTGCGGCGCATCATGCAGTACGCCGAACTGCTCGAAGGCTTCTACCGCAATACCGGCGTGCACGCCGCCGGCGTCGTGATCGGCGACAAACCGCTGATCGACCTCGTGCCGCTCGCGCGTGACAAAGACGGAAATCCAGTCACCCAGTACGCGAAAGAACCGATCGAAGATGTCGGGTTGCTCAAGATGGACTTCTTGGGGCTGAAGACCTT
The DNA here is from genome assembly GCA_017999015.1 of Kiritimatiellia bacterium. Classification (GTDB taxonomy): domain Bacteria; phylum Verrucomicrobiota; class Kiritimatiellia; order RFP12; family UBA1067; genus DUPH01. The sequence continues at coordinate 14,712 of JAGOBZ010000019.1, read as the reverse complement.
GACCGTCATTCAAGAGGCCGTTGACCTGGTCAAGTTGGTACATGGCATTGAACTCGACCTTAATTCGCCTGAATTCAATCGTTTCGATGACGAAGAAACCTTCAAGCTTTTTCAGCGCGGCGACACCGTCGGCGTGTTCCAGTTTGAATCCGGCGGCATGCGCCGCGTCTTGACGGACCTGAAGCCCAACCGCATCGAGGATATCATCGCGGTCACCGCGCTCTACCGTCCCGGCCCCATGGCCAACATCCCCAGCTATATTGCCCGTAAGGAGGGCAAAGAGCCGGTCGTCTACGATCATCCTAAACTGGAGGCGTCGCTCAAGGAAACCTACGGCATTTTTGTCTATCAGGAGCAGGTTCAGCGCGCCTCGCAATCGTTGGCCGGTTATTCGCTGGGTCGCGCCGACCTGCTGCGCCGCGCGATGGGCAAGAAGAAGCCCGAGGTCATGGCCAAGGAGCGTCCGGCCTTCGTGGAGGGGTGCGCGATAACCAGCGGCATGTCGCCCGAGCTGGCCAACAAGATCTTCGACACGATGACTGAGTTTGCCAATTATGGATTCAACAAGTCGCATGCCGCCGCGTACGGGGTGGTCTCCTACCAAACCGCCTACCTGAAGGCCCACTATCCCGCCGAGTTCATGTGTGCGCAGATCTCATCGGAAATCGGCAATTTCGACAAGCTCCCGGGTTTCGTGGCGGAGGCCGGCGAAATGGGACTCAACGTTCTGCCGCCGGACGTGAACCACAGTATCGACCGCTTTATCCCCGAAAGCGGCAACATCCGCTTCGGTCTGGCCGGCATCAAGAGTGTCGGCGAAGGCGCCGCGCAGGCCATCGTGGCCGAACGCAAGGCCAACGGGCCGTTCACGGGACTGATCGACTTTTGCCAACGCCTCGACCCCGGTGTCGTCAACAAGCGCGTTTTGGAGGCGTTGATTAAATGCGGCGCGATGGACGGGTTCGGCATGCACCGCGCACGCCTATTCAACGCCATCAATTTCGCGTTTGCAAACGCTGCTGAACGGCTGCGCGAACAGGCGAGCGGGCAGAGCAATCTTTTCGAGATGCTCGACGCCCGTGATGCCGGTTCCGCCGCTCCCAATCATCTGCCCGAGTGCGACCCCTGGAGCGAGAAAGAAAACCTGACATACGAACGCGAGCTGCTGGGCATCTACATGACCGGCCACCCGCTGACCCGTTTCCGCCGCATCATCAAAGACCTTCAGACGACGACCTTGGCCAAAGCCGCCGCTGCCAAAAAAGATGTTGATGTGCGCGTGGCCGGCATGGCCGCCTCGGTGACGCGGCGCATCAGCAAACAATCGAAAGAGGCTTGGGCCGTGCTGGTGCTCGATGACGGCGAGACCAATATGGAGGTTCTGGTCTTTTCCGAGGCGTTCAAGAAATATGAAAGCGCCTGCGTGCCGGATCAACCCGTGTTGGTGTGCGGCACGCTCTCGAAACGTGATGAGCCCGCCAAAATTATCGCGCGCGAAGTGTATCCGCTGCTCGACGCTCCGCGCCATTTCTGCGCGAAAATCATCGCCGGCATACGAGCCGACCTAGATACGGTTAAGCGTCTTGACGCTTTACGCGGCCTTGCCAAGTCACATCCCGGCACAACCCCCCTGTTGATCTGTCTGATCTACCCGGACAAACGGCGTGTCTTGATCCAATCCGGCCAGACCTTTCTGGTTGATCCATCACCGGACTTTGTCGCCGAAGCCGAAAAGCTGCTCGGACGCAGGGGCATGCGGTTCATCGCGAAGCAGGAAATCTACCGGGAGAAGCGTCCCGAGCGAAATTGGCCGCGCGAGCGGGCATACGGATAACCGGCTCTCGACATGAGGAAACTTCATCTGTCATCCCAGGAGAATCATGAAATTCACGCAAGATCTGCTGATCCGTCTCCAAGCCGGCGAGCGGCTTAACGCGCCCGAACTTGCCGCGCTCTTGAACGCGCAAGGCAAAGCGTGCGAACTGATTTATCAGGCCGCCGACACCCTGCGCCAGCGCACGATGGGGCTGGCCGTGCATCTGCGCGGCATCATTGAATTCTCGAATGTCTGCAAAAACAATTGTTGGTACTGCGGCATCCGTTGCGACAACACGCAGGTCGGACGTTACCGGATGAGCTCGGAAGAGATTCTTGACGTCGCCCGCAAGGCGAAGCATTGGGGCTGCGGCACGGTTGTCCTGCAATCCGGAGAAGACCCTTTTTTCACGGCCGAACAGTTGAGTGACGTCGTTGGCCGGATTAAGAATGAGACAGGGTTAGCCGTGACGCTTTCCGTAGGCGTGCGTTCCCGCAGCGAGTTGGCTCAGATCAAAGCGGCCGGGTGCGACCGTTATCTGCTGCGTTTCGAGACAACATCCAACGCGCTGTTCTCCGCCATCCATCCCGACGAGTCTTTCGAGCACCGCGTCCAATGCTTGACCGATCTGCGCGAACTCGGGTACCAGGTGGGCAGTGGGTTCATGATCGGGCTGCCGGGTTCCACGGCCGAGATGATTGCCAACGACATCCTCTTTGCGACCGACTTGAAGCTGGACATGATCGGATGCGGCCCATTCCTCGCTCACCCTGACACGCCGTTGGCCGGCAAACCCCTCTTGGAAGACCGCGGCATGTACTACAAAGCCATCGCGTTGATCCGCCTGCTGAATCCGTCCTCGCACATCCCGGCCACAACGGCATTTGATGCCTTGGACCCGGACGGCCGGAATCTTGTTCTCACGCGCGGCGCCAATGTGTTCATGCCGAATCTCACCCCCGGCAAATATCGGAAGCAGTATCAGCTCTACCCCAACAAACCCTGCGTGGACGAGGAGGGCGAGGACTGCGCCTGGTGCGTGCGCGGAAGGTTGCTCGCGCTGGGCCGTGAACTCGGCACAGGGCCGGGACACTCAGAAGTATGAAAACAAAGCTGGATGACCTCGTTTCGCTGTTGGACGGCACGCTGAGATGCTCGGCCTTCCAGGATGTCTCGAACAACGGTTTGCAGATCGCAAATGCGGGCACAGTCTCGCGCGTGGTCACAGGCGTCGATGCCAGCTTGCGGCTGCTCCGGGAGGCGGCGCGGCGCGGCGCGGACTGCGTGGTTTGCCACCACGGGCTCAGTTGGGGCGATTCGCTGAAGCGGCTCACGGGGCTCAACCACCGGCTGGTGGCCTTTGCCGTCGAGCACAACATCGCCGTCTACGCGGCGCATCTTCCGCTGGACGCGCATCCCCGTTTCGGCAACAACGCGCAACTCTGCAAGGCGTTGGGGTTGAGCCGCCTTTCACCGGCATTCTGTTACCACGGCGAAGTGATCGGCTTTTCCGGCACGTACGCCAAACCGGTGACGCTTGCGGCATTTTGCGAATGCGTCCGGAAGGCGGTCAATCCCGATCTGCGCATCCTGGATTTCGGCAAGAAAAGCATACGCCGCGTGGGCGTGGTGTCCGGAGGCGCAGCGGACATGGTCGATCAGGCGGCCGCGCTCGGCTGCGATGTCTATCTGACCGGCGAACCCAGCCTTCAGGGATACAACCTGGCCGAAAACCTGGCGCAGAACGTGGTGTTCGCCGGACATTACGCCACGGAGATCTTCGGGGTCCGGTCACTCGCCGCGCTGATCACGCGCCGCCTCGGACTCGCCGCCGAATGCCTTGACTTCAAAATCGGTTACTGAGCGGATGAGACGGCTCCCGCAGCGCACTGCGACGGGCATCGCGAACAGCCATGCGTACAACCGTTGGGCTTGGCAATGTCCTCGCCGGTCCAGCAGTAGGTGCAGAGTTTCTCCTGCGGCAAACCGATCGCCTCCACCAAATCATCAAGCCGCTGATAGGCCAGTGAATGGAGCCCCAGCCGCTGCCGGATGCGCCCGACCATGTCCTGATGCGGGGAGCCATCCGGATCACGGTACTTCGCGATGTCCGCGTTCTCACCCTCGATCTCGCGAATGAAGCGGCGCGTGGCCAGGTCCATCTCATTTTTGGATCGCGAGAAATTGAGAAAGCGGCACTGGTAGAGCAGCGGCGGACATGCAATGCGCATGTGGATCTCTTTCGCGCCGTCGTCATAAAGCCGTTTGACCTGATCCCTGAGCTGGGTGCCGCGAACGATGGAATCATCACAGAAAATCAGCCGTTTCCCCTGAATCAACCCCGGGATGGGAATGAGCTTCATCTGAGCGATCAACTCGCGCGCTTTCTGATCCGGCGGCATGAAGCTGCGCGGCCAGGTCGGCGTGTATTTCACAAAGGGGCGCGCATAGCGGATGCCCGCCTCGACAGCATACCCCAAGGCATGCGCGACACCCGAGTCCGGCACGCCGCCCACAGAGTCGGCATCGACGGGATTGCGACGCGCCAGTGCGCCGCCGCAGCGGTATCGGGCCATCTCCACGTTCCGCCCCTCGTAGGTCGAGGCCGGATAGCCGAAGTAGACCCACAGGAACGAACAGATCGCCATCTGCTCACCCGCCGGCACCACGGTTTCAATGCCGTCGGACGAGCACAGCACCATCTCGCCGGGGCCCAATTCACGGGTGACGGCATACCCGAGATTGGGGAAGCAACACGATTCCATGGTGGCGGCAACCGCCCCCTCTTTTTGTCCGAGAACCACGGGCGTGCGTCCGAAACGATCGCGCGCCGCATAGAGATCTCCTTCGAGAGTCAAAATCAGCAGCGAACATGACCCCTCGATTTTTTGCTGGGCGAACCGTACGCCTTCGGCCAGAGTGGGCTGCGAATTAATCAGCGTAGCGACCAGCTCGGTGGGGTTGACCCCGCCGCGGCTCATTTCTGAAAATTGCGCGGCATGCGTGGCGTAGAGTTCTTTCACCAGCGGCGGTATATTGGTGATCACCCCCACCGTCGAGATGGCATAGACACCCAAATGTGAAGAAATTATCAACGGCTGGTCTTCATTATCGCTGATGACACCGATCCCCGCCTTGCCTTCGAAGCGCCTGAAATCATTTTCAAATTTTGTCCTGAACTGCGAATTCGAGATGTCGTGGATCGCCCGCTGGAAACCCTTGTCCGACAAAACCGCCATACCGCCGCGCATGGTCCCCAAGTGCGAATGGTAGTCGGTACCGAAAAACAAATCCGTCACACAATCTTCTTTCGCCACCACACCGAAAAATCCGCCCATGACGCACCTCTGAAAGTTGAATGCTTATCGTGCCAAAGAGGCCATGAACAGTACGTCTTTTCAGCGCGGAAATCAAGATGCCAGTTTCACGCATTTTTGCTAACATACCGCTAAAACAATGATTGGGAGACCTTCAATGAAAAACAGGGTTCGAGGCGGGATTTTCATTTCCGCCCTCTTTTTATGCGTCCGGGCAAACGGAACAGCGTCCCCGTACGGTGTCTGCGCGCATGTGACGCGCGGCCAGGAGTTCCCCACGCGCGCCACCGCCTTCGAACACATCCGCGGCGCGGGCATTGCCTGCGTGCGTTCGGATTTCGACTGGTCGGCCGTGCAGCCGGACGCCGGCACCTGGACTTTCGACCACCTCGACGCCGCGCTGGACGATGCGGAAAAGGCCGGCATCCAGCTCCTGCCGATCCTCGCCTACAGCACCCGCTTCGCCAATCCCGCGCACGAGCATCTCGACGCCTGGAAAACTTATGTTCAAAAACTCGTCGAACGTTACCAGTCCCGCATCCCGGTCTGGGAGGTCTGGAACGAACAAAACATCCCCGGCTTCTGGAAAGAGCCTGATCCGGCCGCCTACCTCACCCTCCTGAAAGCCTCCTACGAGACCATCAAGGCCGTCAACCCCAAGCTGCAGGTCGCGGTCGGCGGGTACGCGGGCGTGCCCACCAATTACATCGACCGCCTCTATCTGGCCGGCGCGAAGCCCTGTTTCGACATCATGAATGTCCACCCGTATTCGCATCCCGGCATGCCCGAAGCGACGCTTGAAGCGTCGATCGCCGGGCTCCGCGCCATCATGGCCAAGCATGGCGACGCCGGCAAAAAGATCTGGTTCACCGAAATCGGCTGGCCCTCCCAGAAGCACCGCCTTGCGGTGCCGGGCCTGTTGCGGACGGCGCTCGCGACCGCCCGCCCCGGCAAAAAAAAGGGCGCATGGCGCATTCTGGTGCTGGACGATCCCGCCTTCTCGCGAACTGCCGCGCCCTCTGAAGCGCTGCTGGCGCCTGAACTCCCAGAGAACAGCCGCGTGCAACGGCTTTCGCTCGACGCCCTGCTCGCCACGCTGGACGCTTATGCCGTCGATGCCGTCATCCTGCCTTTTGACGAATCCTACCCCGCCACCGGCTTCGACCGCCTCACCCGCTATGTGCGCGAGGGCGGCACGCTCGTCGAATTCGGCGGCGCGCCTTTTTACTATGCCCAGACACGTGCCGCCGACGGCACCTGGCAGAGCGACAACACCTTCCGGCTGCCCGATTTCCGGTTTGGCTTCGAAGCGTGGTGGACCGACAAGCCGCGCATCCCGGAGCAGATGCAGGTGCATCTCACCGGGCCCGCCCAAGCGCTGGACGCGCCCAAGCAGGGCTTCACGGCCGAGCGCTTTATCGCGCCCCGCGGGTTGAAAGAGGGCGACCGCTTCATCCCGCTCGCGGCCGGCGTTCACAACGGCTACACCGGCACCGCTGCCGCCGTCATCGCGTACAACTCCGACCTTAAGGGCTCGCTGATCCTCTCCGCCTTTGCGGAAAAGGGACAGCGCGGCGCCACCGAACAGGTACAGGCCGCAGTCGTGCCCCGCGCCGCTCTGATCGCCTTTCAGCACGGCATCGAGCGCTTCTTCTGGTATGAGTTCCAAGCGCCCGAGACCGATGACCTCGATCAGGAGAGCCACTTCGGCCTGGTGCACCGTGACTTCTCGCCCAAGCCGGCCTACCTCGCCTACAAGACGCTTGCCGCGCAGCGTCCCGCAGGCTCGACCGTGCTGGACCGCCCTTGGAAATCAGCAGATGGCACGCTCTACCATCCGCAGTGGCAGCGCCCCGACGGGCGAGCCGCCGGCGCGATCTGGTCATACGGCTCCGCCCGCCTGCTCGCCTTGACCTTCTCGTCGAAAGCGGTCACGCTCACCTCGCAGTCCGGCGCCGCGCTGGACACCCAGTGGCACGACGGCACGGCCACCTGTGTCCTGTCGGTCACCGACACCCCGATCTACTTCACCGGCGGCACGCTGGAGCGGATCGACACCGCATTCGCCCCGGCCGACGCGCTGCGCGCCATGGTGCCCAACGCCTTCGCCGCCGCCGCCGAGCAGTACCGCGGCATGCTCAAGCGCCTGGAAGGCACGACCGACCAGTTCCCGCGCAGATGGGAGAACGGCAAGCTTGTCACCATCGGCCCCAAGGAGTGGACCAGCGGCTTCTTTCCCGGCTCGCTCTGGTATCTCTACGAATACACGCAGGCCCCGGAGTGGAAAGAGGCCGCGCTGCACTATACCGGCATGCTCGAACAGATCCGGCACTTCACCGGCAACCACGATATCGGCTTCATGCTCTATTGCAGTTTCGGCAACGGATTGCGCCTGGCCAATCCAGACGGCTACAAGGAGGTGCTGCTCGACGGCGCGGCCGCGCTCTGCACCCGTTTCATTCCGCGGCTCGGCATGATCCGCTCTTGGGACAATTACAACAACCCGGTCATCATCGACAACATGATGAACCTTGAGTTGCTGATGTGGGCCGCCAAGCAGAGCGGCGAGAAGCGCTTCAGCGACATCGCGCTCAGCCACGCCGACCAGACCGACCGCCGCCATTTCAGGCCGGACGGCAGCGCCTACCACATCGTGGACTACAACCCGCTGAACGGCAAAATCTACGGCTACTACGCCGGCCAAGGCGCTTCAGCGGACGCCCCCTGGGCGCGCGGGCAGTCGTGGGGGCTCTACGGCTTCACGATGATGTACCGCGAGACCCGCAAGCCCGAATACCTGACGCGCGCGATCAAGCTCGCCGATTTCCTCGTCAACCACCCGAATCTGCCGGCCGACAAGGTGCCGTACTGGGACTACCAGGCCGCCGAGATTCCCCACGCGCCGCGCGACAGTTCCGCCGCCGCCATCATGGCCAGCGCGCTGCTGGAACTCAGCACGATCGCCGAGGCGCCCAAAGCCGCGCGTTACCGCGAAACCGCGATCCAGCAGCTCCTCTCGCTCAGCTCGCCCGCCTACCGCGCCCCGGTCGGAGAAAACGGCAACTTCATCCTGCTGCACGGAGTCGGCCATTTGCCGGGCAACAGCGAGATCGACGTGCCGCTCAACTACGGCGACTACTATTTTCTGGAAGGTCTCTTGCGCTTCAGGCGGCTCTTCCAGTAAACTAGCCGCATACTTGCTTGGGTTTGCGTGAAGCCGTCTAAAAGGGACGGGGCTTACCCAACAGTCACACATCAACCGAAAGGATTCAGCCATGTTGTCAGAATTTGTGAAAAGCGCGGATTGGAAAAACGAGAAGCACGTGCCGGTGATCGAATGCGCCGACACGGTGAAAGCCGGCGAGGCGCTCGCCATCACGGTTTCTGTCGGCAAAGAGATCCCGCACCCGAACACCACGGCGCACCACATCGTCTGGATCGCCCTCCACTATGTGCCGGACGGCGCTAAGGCCTCCTACGAGATCACGCGCTGCGAATTCAGCGCGCACGGCGCCAGCGTGGACGGCGCGGACAAAGGGCCCGCCTACACGTGCAGCACGGTGACCGTCAGCGCGAAGCTCGCCGCTTCCGGCAAGCTGTATGCCACGGCCTACTGCAACATCCACGGCCTCTGGTCCTCCGAACGGGCCGTCACGGTCGAGTAATGCCAGGCACTTGTGACGCCGATAGAATCGAACGATTCGACTGAATCGATTCCGTCGATGATTTCGATTCCATCGATTCTATCGAGTCCGTTGCCGCACGATTTCGTAGAGCGCGATGGCACCGGCGACGCCGGCGTTGAGTGAGGCGACGCCGCCTTTCATCGGCAGGCTGGCGATGAAATCGCAGGTCTCGCCCACGAGGCGCGAGAGGCCGCGCCCCTCGCTGCCGACCACCAGCCCCACCCGCCCCTTGAAATCGAGCGCGGTGTAGGGCTTGGCCTGCGGACCCATGTCGAGCCCCGTGATCCAGACGCCCAGCTCTTTCAGCTCCTGCATGGCGCGCACCAGATTCACGACCTTGGCCACGCGCAGATGCTCGGAAGCGCCGGCCGAGGCGCGAACCGCCGCGGGCGTGACGCCGGCCGCGCGGTCTTCCGGCAGCACGACCGCCGTGACGCCGGCCGCATCGGCCGTGCGCAGCAGCGAGCCGACATTCTGCGGGTCTTCAATGTGATCGAGGATCAGCACCACGGCGTCGGCATTCTCTTTGACGTCGTGCACCACCTGGTCAAACGAAATGTACGGATACCCGCCCGTGCGGATCGCCACGCCCTGGTGGTGGCCGCCCTCGCAGCGCTCGTCCAGTTCGTCGCGCTCCGCCGCGCGGAACGGCACGCCCTGGGCCAGCAGCAGGGCGCGCAGCTCGGCCACCTCGGGCGCGTCGCGTCCGGGCAGCGGCAGCATCGCCTCATACAGGTGGCGCTTGCCGGCCTTCACCACCTCCAGCACCGGCCGGCGGCCGTAGATCCAGTCACCGCGTTCCGACGGCGCGCCGCGTTTCTGAGGATAACGAACGACCCGTTCTCGTTTCATGATTTTCAGTTCTGAGTTCGAGGTTCTGCGTTGAGCGTACACCCCTCCGGGCACAAGGCTCACCAATACCCAGGGATCATCCCGTGGAAATAGAGAGGCTTGAGCGCATAGACCTTGAGCAGCCAAGCCAAACGGCTTTCCGTCGACATATCAAACAGCGAGAGCGGGAAGCTGATCCGGGGCTTCTTGTCGTAGTCGAACTCCGCCATCAGCACGTGGCCGTAATCCGTGACGATCGGACAGGCGGCGTAACCGTCGTAGACGGCTTCGGGCGCGCGCCCTTCCACGAGCGACACCAGATTGCGCACCGCGACGGGGATCTGCTTGCGCGCGGCAGCCGATGTCTTGCTGGTCGGAACCCCGGTCGCATCGCCCAGGCTCACGATATTGGCGAAGGTCTTGTGGACCAGCGTCTGCGTGTCTACCATCACCCAGGCGTCGGCGGCCAGCTTGCCTTCGGTCCAGCCGAGGCCGGCCTGGCGCACGAAATCCGGCGCGCTCTGCGGAGGCGCGAGATGCAGGAAATCGTAGTCCTCAGCAAAGGGTGTCGCGACACTCGCCTCCACTGTTTTCATCTCTCCGGTCTGAGGATCGGGTACCTCTTTTTTTACGGTCTCGGTCCGGAGGAAATGCACTTTTTTGGCGGCGGTGTCCACCCCTTTGACCCGCGTATGCGTGGTCACACTGACGGACCGCTCTTTGTAGATCTGCTCCAGCCGCGGCGTGAAGAACGGCACGTCGTAAAGCGCTTTGGAGGCCGTAAAGTAATCAAACTTCAGGCTGTCGCGCGTACCGCGTTTGCGAGAGAGATGCTCGGTCAGCAGGCAAATTTTCTTGGGCGCGCCGCCGCATTTATGTTTGGTGTAGGTATCCGCGAACACGCCGCGCCCGCCTTTTTCAACGAACGCCTGAATGGCCCGCCACGTCTTCTGCGCGCCTTCAAAATCGTAGATGCTGTGCACGTTCCCCTCGCCCAGCGTCTTTTGCGAGAGCCCCTCGACGGCCTCCCAGTTGCACTGGATGCCGGGCGTGAGCACCAAAAAGTCGTAGGGATACACCGCGCCGCCTGACACGGTCACCGTGTTTTTCGCAGGTTCAAGCGCCGTGACGGCCTGCTTGACCCACTTCACCCCGTGCGGAATACAGTCCGACTGCCGACGCCACACCTGATCCGGACGGTACACGCCGGATCCGATCAATGTGAAACCCGGCTGGTAAAACTGCCGGTCCGCAGGATCGATCAGCGTGATCTGCGCCTTCTTCATGAGCCGCACCAACCGCGACGACACGCCGAGGCCCGCGGCGCCGCCGCCGATCACGACGATCTTGACCGCGCGGTCACTCCCTTTCATCCCGCATCCGCCCGTGCCGGTCAGCGCCAGCGCTGCGGCGGCTGAAGACACCTGCACGAATCTGCGACGTGTGATCCGTAAATCCGTCATGTTTTCCCCCCTACTTTGCGCGTTTCACGATTCCGAGCCCGATTGCGATTTCGATCCCGATTTCGATGCTCCACTCCGACTGTTCAGCGGATCCAACCGAAACGCGGCGAGGTGAACGGCCAATACACGACCGTGGCCGGCCCCAGCAGGTTGCGCTCCGGCACCGGCCCCCAATAACGGCTGTCGAAGCTGTTGAACGAATTGTCGCCCATGGCGTAATATTCGTCCGCCTTGAGCGTCACGCGGTCGCTTTCGCCCGCCAGCGACTGCCCCGGCAGATAAACCTGGCGCGTGCCGCTCGGATTGAAGCCCGCGTAGGCCGGGTGTCCCGGCCAGACCGTCTCTTGGCGCGCGATCTGCCCGATGCGCAGCGGCTGGGTGACCGCCTCGCCGTTGACCAGCAGATGGGGCGCTTTGATCTGAAGCGTTTCATTGGGCAGACCGGTCATGCGCTTGATGTAATGTGTGCCCTGCATCAGCGCCTGAATACCGGTCGTGGAAAAGACCATCACCTCACCGCGCGTCGGGTGCGCGAAGTTCCATTTCCAGCGGTTGACGAAAACAAAATCGCCGGAGACCACCACGCCGGACCACAGCACCTCGCCGGCTTTGACGCTGGTGCCATTGGCGACACCGCCCTTGAGCCGCACGGGGCGGCGATAGGCATCGGCCTCGACGGCATCATTCGGCACGTAATGCGGCACGCCGGCCACGACCACCGGCATGTATCCCGGTTTCTTGCTGCTGTCGCTCGGCATAAAGTTCACCGTGCCGGACGCCTTGGCGCGCACGATCTTGAACGATTCGCCGGTGATCAGCCATTTGGCGAACTTGAGCGGCTGCCGGTCAAGCAGCGTGGCCGCTGAAGGCGCGCGCGCCTCGGAATGAATACCGTAGAGGGTCGGCTGCATCGATCCCGTCGGGATTTTGAAAGGCTGATAGAAATACGCGCGGAAGGCCATCGCCACCGAGATCGCCACCACAAGCACGTCAAAATTTTCGCGCAGACCGGCGAACGGCTTGGGCGGGTTGAGGTGCCCGACGCAGCTCTCGAGCGCGCTGCCTGCCGCCTCCATCGCCTCGCCGTCGCGCGCGGCATACGCCTCGCGTGCCCGGGCGATGTGCTCGTCCAGATACGCCCGCTCGCCGTCATTCATGATGTCTTCACGGCTGCACCGCAGCGTGCGCGCGTGATGCAGCACCGTCTTGAGCTGCTTTCTGATCTTCCGTTTCTCAAAAAAATTCACGCTTGAACTCCCTACTTCCGATGTCTTTATGATCAATCGTCCTTGGCCGTCCCCTTGAGCACGGAAATGAAGGCGGACTGCGGCACATTGACCTGCCCGAACTCTTTCATGCGCGCCTTGCCGGCTTTCTGTTTCTTTAAAAGCTTCTGCTTGCGCGTCACGTCGCCGCCGTAGAGCTTGGCCAAAACATCCTTGCGGAACGCGCGGATATCCTCGCGGGCAATGATCGTGCGTCCGATCGTGGCCTGCACCGGGATCTTGAACATGTGCGGCGGAATGGTGTCGGCCAGCGCCTTGCACATCTGCCGGCCGCGCGAGACTGCCTTGTCGCGGTGCACCAGGGTCGAGAAGGCGTCCACCAGCTCGCCGTTGAGCAGGATGTCCATCTTGACGATGTCGCTCACCTGGTATCCGCACGGCTCGTAATCCATCGAAGCATAGCCGTGGCTCACGCTTTTGAGCATGTCATGGAAATCGATCAGAATCTCGTTGAGCGGCAGGGTGCAGGTCAGAATCACGCGCCGCGCGTCGAGGCTCTCCGTGGTTTTGACTTCGCCACGCCGCTCCAGCGCGATGCGCATGATATCGCCGATACATTCGCTCGGGCAGATGATCGTGGCTTTGATCATCGGCTCTTCGATCTGCTCGATGCGCGTCACGTCCGGCAACTGCACGGGATTGTCCAGCTCCAGCGTCACGCCGTCCTTGAGCTGCACGCGGTACACGACCGACGGATGCGTGTTGATGATGTCCAAGTCGAACTCGCGGCGCAGCCGTTCCTGCACCACCTCCATGTGCAGCAGGCCCAGGAACCCGCAGCGGAAGCCGAAGCCCAGCGCGACCGAACTCTCGGCATGGAACGTGAAGGCGGAATCGTTCAGGTGCAGTTTTTCCAAACCGGAGCGAACCTTCTCAAACTCGTCGGTGCTGACCGGATAGATGCCGCTGAACACCATCGGCCGCACCTCTTTGAAGCCGGGCAGCAGTTGGGTTGTCCCGTCCTTGGCCCAGGTCACCGTGTCCCCGATCTTGATGTCGGCCGGATCTTTGATCGTACCGACCAAGTACCCCACCTGTCCCGCCTCGAGCACGCCGACCGGCTTCTGGTCCGGGCTAAAGATGCCCACTTCGCGGAGCTGCGTGACCTGGCCGCTGCCGATGTAGCGGATCGCGTCGCCTGCCTTGATGCGGCCGTCCACCACACGCACGTAAGTGATCACACCGCGGAACTCATCGAAAACGGAATCAAACACCAGCGCCCGCAGCGGCGCGTCGGCACCCGCCGTTTCCGGGGGCGGGATGCGGGCGACGATCGCCTCCAGCACCTCCGGCACGCCCAGCCCGGTTTTGGCGCTGATGTAGAGCGGTTGATCCATCGGGATGCCCAGCACGTCCTCGATCTGGTGCGAAACCTCTTCGATATTCGCGCCGGGCAGATCGACCTTGTTGAGCACCGGCACGATCTCCAACTCATTGTCGATCGCCAGGTAGGCGTTCGCGACCGTCTGCGCTTCGACGCCTTGTGCGGCATCGACCACGAGCACCGCGCCTTCGCACGCGCCCATGCTTCGCGACACTTCATAGTTGAAGTCCACATGGCCCGGCGTGTCGATCAGGTTGAACAGGTACGTCTTGCCGTCCTTGGCGGTGTAGGCCATGGAAACCGGGTGCGACTTGATGGTGATGCCACGCTCGCGCTCCAGGTCCATCGCGTCCAGCGTCTGCGCGCGCAAGTTGCGTAAATCGATGGCTTTGGTGAGTTCCAAGACCCGGTCCGACAAAGTCGTCTTGCCGTGGTCGATATGGGCGATGATGCAGAAATTGCGGATGTTATCGAGTCTTTGTGCCATATGCTCTCGTGCAGGTGTCGCGCATCTGCGCGATCATCGCGCCCATGTCGCTCTGTTTAAAAAGGAAACTGCCGGCCACAAACTGGTTGGCCCCGTGCGCCGCGCAAAGCGCCGCGGTCTCAAGATTGATGCCGCCGTCCACCATGATGTCCAGGGCGCTCAAGCCGCAGGCATTTGCATGGCGACGCAGCTCGCCGATTTTCGGCAGCACCTCGCTCATGAACGCCTGGCCGCCGTAGCCGGGGTTCACCGTCATAAACAACACCTCGTCGCACAGCGGCAGATACGGAAAAAGCGCCGCCGCAGGGGTCTGCGGCCGCAGCACCAGCCCGGCCCGCACGCCGCGCGCGCGGATCGCCCGGAGACCGGCCCATGCGTCGCAGTCGGACTCGACACGAAACTGGAGGGTCTGCGCGCCGGCGTCGATGAAGCGGTCCGCATAAAGATCGGGCCGCGTCATCATCAGGTGAACATTGCGGTAGAGTCCGGGCGCAACCCGCCG
>JAGOBZ010000338.1 GCA_017999015.1 Kiritimatiellia bacterium | reverse complement strand
CCACGGCTGTCGTGGTGTTGGGTTTGACGGGCGGGGCCCTTTCTTTTGTGCTTCGGCAGATTCCTCGGACGGTGCCTTCGGATCCGGCGGCGGTACGAGCGGCGGCGATCGCGGTCTTGGATGCCAAGTGTACCGCGTGCCACGACAGCCGGAAACCATTGCCTTTCTACGCGAAGTTGCCCGGTCCCGGGAGCCTGGTGCGCAAAGACGTGCGGGAGGGCATCCGCCATTGGGATCTTTATGATGTGGGACACCTCGGCGCTGCCGCCACGGAGGCTGAGAAGGCGGCGGAAGAGGTCCCGCTCGGGCGCCTGATCAAACTCCGCCGGACCGTGGCGGACGGAACCATGCCGCCGATCCAATACCGATTGGCCCACTGGGGCACCTCCTTGACCGTAAGTGAACGCCAGATCCTGAATGCCTGGGTCGGCCACGTATGGGGCGCGTGGCTGTCTGGCTGGGGCATCGTGAACGGGGCCGGATCGGACGTGCATCCGCTGCCGCAGGCGATCCCGTTCGATGCGGCAAAAGCCGCGCTGGGCGAGCGGCTCTACCACGACACGCGGTTTTCCAAGGACAATTCGATTTCTTGCGCTTCATGCCATGCGTTCGAGAAGGGAGGAACCGACAACCTGCCATTCTCCGTGGGTGTCGGCGGTCTCAAAGGCGGCGTGAACGCGCCGACCGTTTTCAACGCGGTTTTTAACATGCGCCAGTTTTGGGACGGCCGTGCCCGCCATCTCGCGGAGCAGGCCGGCGGGCCGCCGCTCAATCCCGTTGAAATGGCCAGCAAGGATTGGGCTGAGATTATCGCGAAACTCGAACAGGACGCCGCCTTCAAGAAGGCCTTCACCGCCCTTTATCCAGAGGGGTTCTGCGAGGCCACGCTGTGTGATGCGATCGCCGAGTTTGAGCGGCGGCTGATCACCCCGAACTCACGCTTTGACCGATCTCTTGCCGGTGATAAAAAAGCACTCTCTGAAAAAGAGACGAAAGGCTATGCGGCTTTTCAAGAGCACCGCTGCGCCTCCTGCCACGCCGGCCCCGCGCTGGGCGGGCTCTCCTTTGAATACGCCGACCTGAAAGCGGACTATTTTGCCGGCCGCGAGGTGACTGAAGGCGACCAAGGTCTGGCGGCCTTCAGCAAGAACCCGCAGGACGCCAAACGCTTTAAGGTGCCGACGCTGCGCAACATCGCGCTGACCGCACCCTATCTGCATGACGGCAGCAAGCCCGACCTCAAAGAGACGGTGCGCTCAATGATGAAACACCAGGTCGGCGCCGTTGTGACTGAAACCGACCTGGACGATCTCACCGCTTTTTTGGGGACGTTGAGCGGCCATCTGTTCGGCAAGCCGCTCGCGCCCTGAGCCGGTCATGCGCGGCCCCGCGCTCAATACTCGCTGCGGCTGATGTCCTGCACGTCGTTGCTGAAGATGTTGATGCGGATGTAGCGGTTCACGTTGTCCTTCACGGCGCGCGCGTAAATGAATTTCTGCCCTTCCTTGATCGAAGTGGGCAGCGTGACTTTGCCCTGTTTGTCGACTTTGGCCGTGATGTCGCTTTCCACACCGCCGGGATGCTTGTAGTAGAGGCGTGAGCCCGGCTTGACGTGGAAGGTGACTGTGATGGCCGCCGAAGCCGAGACATCGGTGGAGTCGAAGGTGAAATCCACGCCGGCGGCGCGCAGGTTCAGCGCCTGGCGCCGGTTAGCGGCCAGCAGTGCGTCGGGATTGTCAAACAGCAGCTCGGGATGCAGGCGGTCGAGATCGGCCAGACGCGCCACATGGAAGCGGTATTCGGGATAGGCGACGGTGCCGCTCTTGGCGACCGGGCCGGCGGCCACCGCGCGGATCGCGCGATCCACGCGCTCCTGATCGGTCGGGCGTGACAGCATTTTGAAACGGTAGGTGCAGGGAATGGCCGCCGTAGCATTGCGCGGGGCGCCGAAGTTGGCGCAACCGGCGGAGAACAGCAGCGCTGCGGCCAGCACGCTCCAAAGCGCACGGACAGGACCGCAAGAGCGGGAAACGGCGAGAGTGGTAGGGGTCATTCGGATTCCTTGGTTTCGGGGTTAGAGAAGATGCTGGCCACCGTCGACAAACAGGATCTGGCCGGTGGTTGATTCAGCTTCCAACAGAAAGCGCACGGCAGCGGCGATCTGGCTGACGCTGGGGCGCGCCGACAGCGGAAATGCGCCGGCCTCTTCACGCGCCGCCTCATCCTCCGGCGGCAGCACGGCACCGGGAGCCACCGCGTTGACGCGCAGGCGCGGCGCAAAGGCCCGCGCCGCAGACAACGTATAAGCTTCGAGCGCTTTCTTGGAAACAAGATAGGGAATCGCCGTCACGTCCGGCCGCGCGATACGCTGGTCGAGCAAGTTCACGGCGCAACCGCGTGCGTGACGCCGGTCCAGATGGTCGGCCAGCCGCTGCGTCAGCAGCATCGGCGCGAGCGCGTTGACGCGCCACTGGCGGTCGAAGTCGGCGGCCGTCGCGCACGCTAGCGGCTGGCGCGCGAACAGCGCGGCGTTGTTGACGAGCGCGTCGATGCGGCCGGCCTGCGTGAGGGCGGCTTCGAAAACGGCGTCCGGGCCGCCCTCCGCAGCAAGGTCGCCCGCAACGCGCCAAGCGCAGACGCCCGCGTCCGCCGCGAGCGCGGCGCACAGCGCGTCGGCCTCTTCTGTCGCACGGCAGGCGTGGACCACCACGTCCCAGCCTGCGCGGGCGAGTGTTTCCGCGAGGCCCCGGCCGATGCGGCGCGCGGCGCCCGTGATAAGAACAGTCTGTTTCATGAGATTGACAAGTGTCGCGAAGCATCATACCTTACCTGCGATGACCCGTCATGCCAAAAACGTCAATCTGCGCGTCGCCGAACGCGATTTCAAGTACTACGTCTTTGACTGGGACGACAACATTCTGCACATGCCCACGCGCATTCACCTTGAGAAGCGTCTGCCCGACGGCTCCTGGCGGCCGCACAGCGTCTCGACCGCCGCGTTCGCGGTGGTCCGCAACGATCCCGAGCACTACCGGCCGCCGGGCGGCGAGTGGGAGAACGCCTTTGTCGAGTTTCAGGACGCGGCGGGCGAGAGCGAGAGCCGGTTCCTGATGGACACGCGGGTGTCCTTGGAGCGGGTCATGGCCGGTGAGATCGAGCCCGGCCCCAGCTTTGAAACACTGCGCGAGACGCTGCGCGAAGGGCGCCTGTTTGCGATCGTCACGGCCCGCGGCCATGAATCGGAGTCGCTCAAGAAGGCGGTGCGCCTTTTTGTGGATGTGGTGCTGACCCGTGCCGAGCAGGAAGAGATGATGGCGAATCTCAGAGGCTACCGCGCCTGTTTTGACAAGCGCACGGCGTTCGGCACGGACGAAGAGGAGCTGACGTACTACCTGGACCTCAACCGGTATCACGCGGTGACGAATCCGGCGTTTAAACGCTGGATGGCCGCGGCCGCGGAGGGCAGCGCCTCGTCGGAACATGCCAAACAGTTCGCGATCCGCGATTTTGTGGAGCATGTGATCCGCATCCTGTCGCGGGCCGGCTCGGAATCCCTGCGCCGACCGATCAGTGTCGGGTTCTCCGATGACGACATTGCGAATGTGCGCGCCGTTGAACGGTATATCCAGGAGGAACTGGCCCGGCGTTTTCCCGGCATCAAGTTTTGCGTGTATGACACGTCGGATCCGGCTGTGCCGGACGGCCGCAAGGTGACCGTCTCCGGCCAGCTTGATTTCGGCTTTTAATTCAAAGAGGAGGCGTCAATGAAAGTGGTTGCGTTCAATGGAAGCCCGAGCCCCGATGGGAACACGGCCATCCTGCTCATGAAAGTGATGTCGCCCATCGCGCGCGCGGGGATCGACACCGAGCTGGTGCAGGTCGGCGGCAATAAGATCCAAGGCTGCACGGCGTGTTACCACTGTTTTCAGGCCAAGGACAAGCGCTGTGTGATCCAAGATGACATGGTGAACGATTGTATCGCCAAGATGATCGAGGCGGACGCCATCATCATGGGGTCGCCCACCTATTTCGCGAACATGACGGCCGAAATGAAGGCGCTGATCGACCGCGCGGGACTGGTGGCGGTCGCCAACGGACGGCTCTTCTCGCGCAA
>JAGOBZ010000337.1 GCA_017999015.1 Kiritimatiellia bacterium | reverse complement strand
CATCCTCCCCCTCCTCTCCTCTGTTAACCGAACGCCGCAAGCGACACGCGGAAAGTCACGCAGGTCCCTTGGCCGGGCGCACTCTGAATACCAAGCGTCCCGCCCGCCTCTTTCATGCGGCGCGCCATATTGCCGAGACCGTCATGGCCGACGCCGGCCGGCCGGGTGGTGTCAAAGCCGACACCGTCATCCTCGACCTGAACCTCAAGGACCTCGCCGTCTAGGCGCATCGCGATCCTGACCTGCTTGGCTGACGCGTGTTTGAGAACATTACCGACCGCTTCGCGCACCGCCAGCAACAGATGATGACGGGTCTTGGAGGCGATCGGCCGTTCCACCAGTTCGGACGGGCGCGTAAAGTGGAAACGCAGGCCGGAGTTGCCCAGAAAATATTCGGTGTATTGCTCGAAATAGCTGAGGAACGGCTCCCAGCCGTCATTGGCCGGATTCACCGCCCAGACGGTCTCATCCACATTGCGCGCCAATTCGTTGGCCACCTCGTAGATCTGATCAAGCCGCTTGTGGACCGTCCCCTTTCCCACATCGTTGTGCGCCAGTTCACTCAGCGTGGCCACGACCGAAAGGCCGTTACCCAGTTCATCGTGGATGTCGCGCGAAATGCGCGCGCGCTCCAGCGCCAACGCCTCTTCGCGTTTGAGCAGAGCCATCTGCAACTGATAGCGGTGCCAGAGCATCCAGCGGGCAATCAGGAAGACCACGGCCGCCAATCCGACAGCGAGCAGCAGATAGAACCAAACCGTCTGCCAGAAATAGGCACGTACCGTAAAGGCCTGCGAGACGCCATCCAGGTTCCAGATGCCGCCCGCCTCGGCCACGACCTGCAGCACGTAGTCACCCGGCGGCAGCCATTCAAAAACGGCTGTGTTTTCCGCCTGAACCGGCGACCATCCCTGGCGCACGCCGTCGACCCGGTAGCGAAACCGCACGGAATCGGATTCGCCGGGCTTGAGCGCGGCGAACTGAAAAACGATGTTGCGTGCGCCGGGCTCCAGTATCAGCGCGCGTGGCTGTGGCACCGCATTGTCAAAAACCGGCAGCCCGTTGACGCGCACACGCTCGATCGTCACAACCGGCGGCCGTCCGGAAAACTCGGTCTTGGCAGGATCCACCACCGCCACACCGCTCTCAAACGGGAACCAGATGTTGCCGCGGCGCGGTCCTCCGGACGAGGCCGCACCGCCCATGCAGCGCCCGCCCGGAACGCCGTCCGAACGGCCCAGATGCAGCATGCGCACCGCGACAGCCTCATCGTTCGACGTCGTTCGCGCCAGCCGCTCAAGATCTTCAAGATACACACACAGCAATCCGCGGGTGGTGCCGAGCCAGAGCCGCCCGAAGGCGTCTTCAGCGATCTGCAGCACGGCGTCATCGAAGCCGCCGACATGATGGCCGATCGGCACCACGGCGTCGCGCGAGACCAGGAACAGGCCGGCGGTCGTGCCGACCCAGAGATTGCCGGATGTGTCGCGCGTCACCACACGCGGATAGCCGGCCAACCCGGCCTCCTGGCCGATCACCAGCTTGCCGCCGTCCGGACGGATGCGCAGCAGGCCGAGCCGTTCGCTGCACAGCCAGAGCGTCCCGTCCGGATCGCGGTGCAGGCCATGCACGGGTTCAGTCACGCGCAAACCATAAATGGCTGCGACCTCAAGTTCGCCGGCGGATGAAACGCGCATCAACCCTTGCGGCGTGCCCGCCAAAATGCCCAGCGCGGGATCGTCAAAGAGGGTAAAAACCGTATGCACCACCGGCATGCTGTAGTCACTCTGCGTGACCAGCGTCAACACACCGTCGTAGTACATGAAAAGCCCACCGCCCAGCGTGCCCATCCAGACGCGTCCCGCGGCATCCTGCAACAGAGCGCTCACCGGCACGTCCGCATCCAGATAAAGCGTCTGCAGCAGGCGGCCTTCCTTGCCGGTCAACCGCACTGCGCGCCCTTTGTACCCCACCCACACGCTGTCATCCGCCAAACGTCGCAGGGCATAGGCCGTGCCCGCCGTGGCGCGCCCTTCCGCGACGAGCGTACCGACGCTCTTCTTGCGGATGCGCAGCAAACCGCCGTCACAAGCCGCCCAGAGGGTTCCGTCCCGGTCCTCGATCAGCGTGTTGACCGACAGACTGCCCGGCGTGTCCTGCTCCTCGATCCGCCGCCAACGCCCCGCTGCCCACCGGAACATGCCGGTCGGATTGCCGATCCACAGCCCGCCATCCGAAACCTCCAGCATGACCGTGGCCATGCCGGCGTTTTCCGGGAATCCAATAGGCGTCCAGATGTTCTTCTCGCGGTATGCCACCCCGTTCGGACCGTAAACCCAGAGGCGGCCCGAGCGGCCCGCATGCACGCCATCGGCCGCCTCGACCAGAAAATCAGGCAGGCGCATGCTCTGGTCGTCAAACCGCCCGTCGCGGTATTCAACAAGCCCGTTCCACGCGGTCATCCAGATGCTTCCCGCCTGATCCGCAGCGGCGTCGGTCACGGCCCCCAGTGTCGCGCGGTCATCCGGAGGCACCGGACAGAGTTTGACGGCGAACTGCGTCGTCACATCGTCTTCGGCCGTCACCGCTTCGAGCAGACCGCGCTCGGCCACGGCGCGCACCACGCCGTCGGGCGTCTCGACCATGCCCAGCACATGCCCGACTGTTCCGGGCACCGACGCGGCAGACCAGACCTGCCACGCGCCGGCCAAATACCGCGCCACGCCGCTCGCTCCATAGATCCACACGCCTTGGGCCTGCCCGCAGAAGACACCGGACAGATCACCGGTCTGTTCGCGCACGGTGGACGGCACCGGCACATCATAAAATTCGACGCCGTTGAAACGGACAAGCTGCACGCGTGTCACCAACCAAAGATAACCGTCCCCGGCCTGTGTCAGGCCCACAACCGGACTGCCCGGCAGACGATCCTCCACCGTCCAGAGCTTGAGGGCATATGCCGTCGCCATGGCAGGTGCGGCCCGCAACAGGCACCCGGCCAGCAGCACGGCGGCCATCCGCGCGAAGCGCCCCCCCCTTTTTTCAAGGACATTCATTGCAATCACTGCACCCGTCACGCGGCACCGCATCACCGCTTGCGCACAAACCGTTTTCTTCCAGCCGCAACCCCCGCAACATGTCGTCCGGCACAAACCCCGGGAACGACGCGAACACCGCGTCCACCACGCGCCGATACTCATGCAACGCGCGGCACACGCGCACCCCTTTCCAGATCCGCTCGCCGCCCGCCAGCGACTGATGCAGATAACTCCACAGCTCTTTCATGCGCCCCAACACCGAGACCGGCCCGTATAACTCCTCCTCGCACGCGGCGAAATAATCATCCAGAAAACCTTTGAGACGCACTGGGTCACGAGGCGGCGGAAGTTCCGCTGCCAGGCGCGCAAAGACGAACGGGTCGGCGGCAGCGGCGCGTCCGACCATCCAGCGCGTGATCTGCGGGAAGCGCGTTTTGAGCAGCAGAAAGTCAGCGCGCGTACGCAGGTCACCATTGTAAACGACCGGATGACGACACGCCTCCAGCGCTACGGCGAACATCTGGAGGTCCACGGCACCCGCATACATCTGCCGCGCCGTGCGCGCATGGATGGTGATCTCCCGCAACGGGAAACCGTTGATCACCGCCATGCGCGCCGCCAACAAATCCGGCCGGTCGATGCCCAGCCGGACCTTCACCGAGAACCCCTGCGGCAGCTCTTCGCACCCGACCTCCAGCATACGGGCGAAAGTCGCTTCATCCCGCATCAAACCGGCACCGCGCCCCTTTCTGACAATGAACGGGTACGGGCAGCCGGCATTCAGGTCTGCACAGTCATACCCCATCGCCTTGAACGCGCGCAGCAGCGTGCGCAACTGTGCGGGGTCTTTGCCGATCACCTGGGGCACAACCGGCACGCCCTGCCCCAGTTCGGGATCGACATCCTTCAGCAGCAGCGGCTTGACCTTCTCGCCCGCGAAGGTCGGGATGAACGGCGCGACAGCGCGGTCGGGCGGTGTGAACCAGAGCGCGTGCAGATTGCGGAAAGTCCTGACCGTGACCCCGCGGAGCGGGGCGAGGCAGAACGTATCGGACTGTGCAGGCTCAGACATGGGAG
>JAGOBZ010000336.1 GCA_017999015.1 Kiritimatiellia bacterium | reverse complement strand
CTGTTCCATGTCCAGCCGACTTGCCCGATGGCGCAAAGAGCTTCAGGAAAACCCCGGCGACACAGAGCTCATGACAGACATCGCGCAGGTTGTCGCTTCCTCCAGTGACCCTGAAGTCAGAAACGCTGACGAGGCGATGCAAATGTTGAGAAGGGCGATGTCTTTGATGGGGGCACCGACAGCAAAAATCTTAGATACGCTGGGAATCATCTATGCCGGCAAGGGGCAGTTCCCACAGGCTTTGCTAGCGGCCAGAAAGGCTTGTGGAATGGCATCAGCCAGCGGGCAGACTGCTCAGGCCTTTGACATACAAAGGCGTATTAAACTGTACGAAAACAACCAAGTGCCAACCGACTAACAAAACGGGCGTCTGAGCGGCCACATTTCACCGTCTGCACGATCTGCCGGTCTTGCTTGCAGCTCTTCCATCATCCCGCGACAATCATAAAAAAAGCCGTGCCGGACGCACGGCTTTCTTCTTTACGGTCCTATGCGCCTCAGAAACCGACGCGCGGCCTGACGCTCTCTTTGCGGATCTCCTGTTCGTCCGCCCAGACCAGCTCGCCGGAGCGCAGGTCTTTGAGCGTCATGGAGAACTTGTAGTACTGATCGACCGTCCGGCCGACCTGCGTCTTGATCTCGCTCAGGGCGCCGGTCAGATACATCTGCGCAGCGCTCTGCTGGCCCGGCTTGATGGCTTTTTTCTGATCGGTCAAGCCAAGGTTGGCCTGGGCGTCCATGAATTCGATGTCCGTGCCGGACGTGGACTTATCGACGAAACGGAACATGCCGGAGCGCAGCAACTGCATACGCAACGAATCGGTGACGCTCACCATGTCCACGTGCTGCGTGGTGCGGTTCTTGAGCGGCTCGACGTCCAGCACCGGACGCGTGCCGCCGACCGCCTCGCGTACGCCCGGCGCGCTCAGCAACGATTCCGCCATCTTTTCCACCGTGCGCCGCACGTCCTGCGGTTCCAGTTTGGAGGTGATCGGCGCACGGTCGAGCGCCACCTCGCGCACCGTCGGCGTGCTCGCGCACCCGGTCAACCACAGGGCCGCAGCGGCCACACCCGTCATCGCCCACATCGTTTGTTTCATGATGTCCTCGCTTTCGTTACTAAAAATCAATCCGCCGCTTCCAGATCCCGCACGCGCAGCTTCGACGTCATGCACGCCGGGGAGTTTGCCAAGCCCGTCACCGTGACTGTGTCGCGCCCTTCCAGAATCAGGTTGCGATAGGTCTTGGTCGCCGCGTCAACCTCCATGCCGTTGGCATCGAACCACGCGATCCTGTAGTTGAGCCGCAGGCGGCGGTGCTTGGACGACTGTAGCGTGATGTGGACGCGCTTGAGCCCGTTCACCTCATCGTAATTCACCTTGAGAATCTGAATCTGATCCCGCAGCCGGGTACTGTCCTCCATCACCAGCGAACTGCCGGTCATGTGGTCGGTTGTCACCGTGGTTCCCGCGGTCTCGACGCAGCCGGTCAACGCGGCTAGCGCGGCCGTCAGCAAGACGGCGCCGGAGAGAGTGGTCATGCGTTTCATGGAGTCTCCTTTCTTGTCAGGGATTCGTATGATACAACGTTTTCGGCCCGCCCGGAAGCGTGACCGGCGGAAAACCGGCCTGCAGGCTGCCGCAGACGTGATAGTCGGCCGCCGCGCCTTTGCCGTTCAGCGAGGCCGTCGCGACGCGGGCATTGCCGCCCAGGTCCGCCACCCACACCAGACGGGTTTCGCCCTCCGCCACCTTGACGGGGAAGCGCGTGACGAACCCGTTGACCTGATTGCGCAGCTCGATCGTATGCTCGCCCGGCGAGAACGCGCCGCGGTAGAGATGCGACACCGTCGGCAGCGTGTACCACGCGCGCGTGTCGGCCTTGTTAATCGCCGTAGCCACCGCGGTCACCAAAAAGACCGCGGCCTGAACCCCGTCGTTGCCGGCATGGCGGGCCACCTCCTGCGCGGCCACGCGCACCGCCGCGCGCGTGACATTGCGCACCACGACACCGGGCATCTTCTCTTTGAGATCGCGGTACGCCAGCGACTGAACCGACAGCGCGAGCGCGCTCAAGCCGCATGACTGCCCGTTCTCCATGACCTCGACCGCCATCGGCGTGTGGGCCGGGTCCTGATAAAACGGGAAGTCCACCGAGACCACCGCCGTGCCGACCGGCAGCGGCACTTTCATCGAGTGCCGCTGCGGCACAAAGCCCTCCTCCACGATCAGGATCAGCTCGGTGGGCGCGCGCGCCAGCGCGGCGGCATCGGCACCGGCCTGCGCCGCCAACGTCTTGAACGCCTCGGCGTCCTGTGTGCGCAGCATCCGCAGGAAATCCTTCTGGACATACGGATTGCCGGGAATCAGCTCCCACGCCTTGCGGTAGGCGAGCGCGGCGTTGGCCTGATCCTTGTCCTCTTCGAGCAGGAGGCCGGACAGGTACCACGCTAGGCCGTTCTCATACGAACTGCGCGTCATCTCGATCACCGGCGCCATCGCCTGCATGCGCCCCTCGACCACACCGATGCTGTTCGAAGACTGCCCGGAAGCCGCCTGCACCCGCGCGTCCTCCACCTCTTTGCCGTACTTCTCGGCGATCTGATCCTGAGCGAACACCGCGCGGCGCGCCTCGACCGCCGCCGCGTCGCGCTGACCGAGGAACAGATGGTTGAGCATCTGATACTGGAGCGCGTGGATGAACTCATACGCAGGCAGCCGATAAGGCCGCGTGCGGTCGTCCGTGACGGTGCCGGCCATCACCGCCGCGCCGGCATCGCCCAGCTTGAGCGCGGGGCCGGTCTCGGTCTTCTCGATCACGGTGTCGATCGCGGCGGCGAAGTTGGTCGAACTTCCCAGGAAATCTCCGGAAAGCATCCGCACGCGGCCCGTCTCGACAAAGCCCAGCTCCCGGCTGTAGGTGCTGTGCTTAAGCTTCTCGGACCATGTCAGCGCCACGGCATCATCGCCCGCGCGCAGACCGGACAAGGCCCGGTCCACGCCGGGATTGGTCGACACGCAGCCGACCGTCGCGAGCAGCGCGACCAGGCTACCCCTAAAAAGTTGAACGTTCAACGTCGCGCCTCCGTTACTGAACGGCATTCTGCTGGACATTGATCTCGCCGCCGCGGTTTCCGACATCGCGCCAGGCCGCCGTGTCGAAATTGATCTTCACGCCCTTACGCATCACCGCCTCGGCATAGCCGATGGCCACCGCCGCGCGGAACCCCTCCAGCGAACGGTAACGCTGCAGGCCGGCGTCGGACAGTTCCAGCGCCACGCGGAAGGTCGCGCCGGGCTGGATGTTGACGGTCTGCTGCCACGGCTGCATCCACTGGCGCGTCACGCGCATCTGGTGCAGGCCCGGCGTCGCCTTGAAGGTCCCGGGAGACGAGCCCACCGTCGCGCCGTCGATCTCCACCGTCACGCCGCCGACCAGCCGCCGCATCTCGTCGAGCAGTTCGTTCGGCGCGCGCACGCCGCTCTCCAAGCCCTGGATCAGCTCATCGACGGTCGTGGAGACGCTGAACTCGGCCAGGGTCGTGTCGGCGGCCGGACCGCGACGCCACGTCGGCGCCTTCTGGGCGATCTCTTCGCCGGTCGCGGTCGCCCACTGGTCGAACAGGTCGTTGTAATAATTGAGGGCGTCGCCGCCATCGGTATACTGGCCGGGCACCGGCAGCTTGTTGGTCCAGTTCGATCCGTAGACCGAAGACCCCTGCGCGGCCTCATTGACCTTGGTGCTCATGCGCAGCGTGAAGATGGTCACCGGCTTGTCGCCGGCTGTCCGCGCGGTGTGGCTGGCGCCGATGATCGACACCAGCATGATGTAGTCGCAGCCCAGCATCTGCGCGACGCGCACGGTCGAGCCGCCGGTGAAGATGCCCTCGACCAGGCCGGAGCGCTCTTCGGCCGTCGTGATCTTGAACCGGTTGAAGCCGTCCGCGATCTCCGCCTTGTCCAGCACGATCAGGCCGGCCCCGGCCAGCTCGGCTGAAATGCGGTCGCGCACGCCGTCCACCTCGTCGTCCATGCCCGCCACGCGCGTCTGGTTTTTGACAAAGATCGCGATCTTCGGGTTGACAGGCTGCGGCAGGGGCGCGAGCACCGCCCGCTTCAC
>JAGOBZ010000335.1 GCA_017999015.1 Kiritimatiellia bacterium | reverse complement strand
TCCGGCAACCGGAAGCAGAGTTCGCTTGCGCGTGCCGCGCGTGCCGCCTACAATGTCACAAATCCAGATGCAAGCGACTCATCCAGAACAGCCGCCAATTTTTGACTGCCACGTCCACCTGTACCCGGACGCGCTGGCTCCCAAGGCGGTGGGCGAACTTGCGCGACGCTTCGGCAATCCGCCGGCGTTCGACGGCACCGTGGCCGGACTGACGGCGGACCTCGCCCGTTCCGGTATCTGCGGTGCGCTCAACCTGCCGGTCGCGACCCGGCCCGAACAGGTGGCGTCGATCAACGCTTGGGCCGCCTCGATCAACTGCGGTCCGGTGCGCAGCCTCGCGACGCTTCACCCCGACACGGCCGACATTCCAGGCATGCTCGCGGCCATTCAGGCGGCCGGCTTCCGCGGCGTCAAGCTGCATCCCGAGTACCAGAACTTCACCCTGGATGATCCGCGCATGCGTCCGGTCTGGACCGGCTGCGCCGAGCGTGGCCTCTTCGTCTTCCTGCACGCCGGCGGCGAGCGCGTCTTCACGCCGCCTTTCCGCACCACGCCCGGCGCGCTGGCGACGCTGCTGGCGGCGTACCCGCGCCTGACGGTCGTGGCCGCGCACTTGGGCGGTTTCCAGATGTGGGACGAGGCCGAAGAGGTGCTCATCGGCCGCCCGATCTACCTCGATCTGTCGCACACGCTCTTCTGGATGCCCGCCGCGCAGCTCGTGCGCATGGTGCGGCGGCACGGCGCGTCGCGCATCCTGTTCGGCACGGATGCCCCGTGGCAGTCGCCTGACGCCGTGCTGTGCGCCTTTCTCGAGTTGCCGTTCACGGCGCGGCAACAGCGGCAGATTCTCTGGGATAACGCGGCAGGCCTGCTCGGCCTGACGGACCCTGTTCGGACATGCGGCGATGCGTCCGCCAACCCCCAACCCCGGGCCTCGGCATGACAGTCGGCATCATCGGACTCGGCCTGATCGGCGGCTCGTTCGCCCGCGACCTGCGCAAGTCAGGCCTAATCACAGAACTGCTCGGCGTGGACGCCGACCCGGCGCATGCGGCGCGCGCGCGTGAACTCGGCCTCGTCGACCGGATCGTCGCGCTGGGCGACGCCGCCCGCGAGGCCGATGCGCTGCTGCTGGCGGTGCCGGTCAATGCCATCGAGACGCTCCTGCCGCGCCTGCTCGACACCGCGCGCGACGGACAGACCGTCATCGACCTCGGTTCGACCAAGCTGTGCATCGCAGAGGCGGTGCGCGAACACCCGCGCCGCGAGCGGTATATTGCGGCGCACCCCATGGCCGGCACCGAGAATGCCGGCCCCGACGCCGCGCTGGAAGGGCTCTTCCGCAACAAGACCGTGCTGCTGTGCGATCTCGAGTGGAGTGCGCCGGACGCCTGCAAGACCGCGCTTGAGCTTTTCCACGCGGTCGGCCTCAAGTTCGAGTTCATGACCGCCGAGCAGCACGACCGTCACGCCGCATATGTCTCGCACCTCTCGCATGTGGTCGCCTACGCGCTCTCGCTCGCCGTTCAGGGCGAGGAGAAGGCCGGCTACGCCGTGCCGCGCCTGGCGGGCGGCGGCTTCGCCTCCACCGTGCGCCTCGCCAAGAGTTCGCCCGACATGTGGGTCCCGATCTTCGAGCAGAACCGCGACGCGATCCTCGCCGCCGTCGCGGCTTTCTCCGACCGCGTGGCCGCCTTTACGAACTGCTTGGAGGAGCGGGACTGGGAGCGTCTCGACGCCTACATCCGCGAAGCCAACCGTATCCGCGACCTGCTGTGAGCGCAGCATCGGTTCTCGCTGCATGATGCGGGCGGCGTTCGAACGGCGTCACGCCAGGTGAGAGCCGGTGGTCCCGGCCGCCAGCGACACATGTTTGAGCCCCTTGATCGCCTTGAGGCGGGTGACCAGCGTGTGGATCACGGCGGGCTGGCCGCGCACGGCGATGATCTCGAGGCAGTTGTGGTGGTCGAGATGCACGTGCTGCGTCGAGATAATGGCCGCATGGCCGTCGTGCTGGGTCTGCGTGAGGGTTTTGACAATGTTGCTGGTATGGTGGTCGTAGACCAGCACGATCGCGCCGGCCACCTCCTCGCCGTCCTGCCATTCGGTCTGCACCAGACTGGCGCGGATCAGGTCGCCGACCGCCTTCGAACGGGTCGGGCAGCGCTCTTTTTTGATCTTTGCGTCAAAAAGCCTCATAAGCGACTCTTCCAGCGAGACGCTGAAACGTGTCAAGGACATGGCTATCCCTCCTTTTTCATAAGGTTTCCTCGTTCCCGTCCACGTGCCCGTACACGACGACCTTGCCGCCTTCCCGTGGACGTGAACGGGTATCGCTGCGCTGTGAACGTGTACGGGCCCACGGCCATGAGCGTTCATGGGCAGGCGACTTGTGAGCTTTCATCGTATTTCCAAAATAGTCGACAAGGCTCGGATGATGGCGTCGAGATCATTCGGTGCGATCATGTCGATCTTGGAGTTGAACCGATGTTTGGCAACGGCACGGATCTGGTCAATGACGGCTACGACTTCGCGTCCTTGGCAGATGACCGGTACGGTGATCGGTGGGTGAGGGCCGGCGGCCGAAGAAAGTGGAACAACGATGACTGTCTTACGGAGTTTGTTTACCGTGTTGTGGGTCAGCACCACACAGGGGCGAGTCTTCTTAATCTCAGACCCCTGTGTGGGGTCAAGAGAGACCCTCCAGACGTCTCCGCGCATGATGGCCGGTTCGCTCATTCCGTCACTCCGTCGTCAAACGCCTGCCATTCGGCGGTCTCTTGAGCAAGGTCCGCGTCCCGGTTGGCGGCACGGCAAGCGGCGGCCAGCGAGTCTTCCCGCTCTGCCAAGGTCTGCTCCAAGAGACGGGTCACCAATTTCGAGCGTTGCCTTGGAGGCACGGCAACCTGAAAGCGGTATGCGACGGCATCGGGTATGGACAGTGTGAGTCTCATGTCGCCGTATTATGACTTATGACTTATGTTTGTCAATATGGAATGTGTTTTTGAAGGGTGCATCCGTTTCACGGGTCGGGGCTCGGGCGGCACCCGTACGCAGACACGATGCTCCTTCTTTCCACAGACCGGTCGCAGCCGATCGTCCGTCTCCCCTCATGTCCAAACGCCATCCCGATCTCCTTCTCGACCCCGATCTTCTGCCGCCTTCCTTCCGCACCTCCCGCTCCTGCCGGTACTATCGGTACTGCCCCCGCGACCTTCGACCTTCGATGCTCTGCGTTGGGCGTTCGGCGTTGTCAGCCCGCCCTACCGATTGTCGGTCAACTTCCAGCCGAAAACTTGGCCCAGCCGCTTGAACGATGAAAGTTGTGCGTTGAGCGTTGAGTGTTCTCTACCTCCTTCTCCTCCTCCGCCCTTCTCCTTCCTCCTTTCCCACCTTGTCTGTACCCCGTCCGTCGGGCGCATGGCAGTTCTGTTGGGGAGACCTTCTCATAGAAGGATTACGATTAGGAGACATCGGCACCAACAGATCGGCCATGCGCCGGCAGGGTTGTCAACACATGGCGAGTGTGGGATACTGAACCAGATTCTGAAAAAGAGACGGGAGGTGTTCCATGATACGACGGTCGGTGGCGGGATTCATGACGGTGGCACTCATCACGGCATGCGCCGTGTGCGGCGCGGAAACGCCGCTGCCGGATGAGGACGGCAAAAAAGCCCCTCTGGGGTGCGAACCGTTCCCTAACAGGTTGCATCAGGTTGTGTGGCGCAACTGGAGCGTGGTGCCGCAGACAAGGCTGGCCGAGGTTTTGGGCACGACGCCCGAGAACGTGGCGCAGGTTGCGGCCTCCATGGGCCTGCCGCCGCAGGGCGCGATCCTGCCGGCGTGGCAGGACAAGGGCTATATCACTGTGGTGCGGCGCAACTGGCACCTGCTGCCCTATGACCAGCTCCTGACGCTCACGGGCTTCACGCGCGAGCGGTTGCGCTATGCCTTGATGGAAGACGATTTCCTCTTCATCAAGCTTGGCAGCGTCAAGCCCGCCTGCCCGCCGTTGCGTTACACGCAGCCCTCCGAGGCCGAACGCGCGGCAGCCGGACGGCTCGCCGCCTGGCTGCGTGAGGAGGGTCTCGCGGACAGCCTGCTCCAACCCGAAGAGCCGCGCTTCGCC
>JAGOBZ010000334.1 GCA_017999015.1 Kiritimatiellia bacterium | reverse complement strand
GGTCTGATCCGTCCAGATCCAGCAGTCTGCGCGACCGCAGGTGCCGCTTGCGGCAGAAAATCCTTGTCTAGCGCTCGGATACAGGCGATCTTCACCTCAAACGCCACGCCACTTGGGGAATGCAGGTATAATTGTCTTGTGCTTCCGGTCCGGGATCGCGTAAAACGGCAGCCAAACGCGGCGTGATCGCATTAACTATTTTCAGGGAGACATTCATGAACGAGCAGTTGCAAGGGGCTACAACCCAGACGGCAAGCGCCCAGCCGCTGTTCAACCCGCTGTCTCCGGACTTCATCCGCGATCCCTATCCCTCCTACGACAAGCTGCGCACGCACGCGCCGGTGCTGCATCTGCCGGCGCTGAACGGCTATCTCGTCAGCCGCAATGCCGACGCGGCGCTGGTGCTGCGCGACAAGCGGTTCGGCAAGGATTACGTCACCCGCATCACGCGCCGCTTCGGGCCGGAAGCGCTGAACGAGCCTGTTTATCGCGCGATGGGCCGCTGGATGCTGACGCAGGATCCGCCCGACCACACCCGCCTGCGCGGCCTTGTCGTCAAGGCGTTCACGGCGCGCCGCGTCGAGGACATGCGTCCGAAGATCCAGGCGATCGTCGACGACTCGATCGACCGGGTGATCGGGCAGGGCCGCATGGACCTGATCTCGGACTTCGCGTTCCGCCTGCCAGTCATCGTCATCTGCGACATGCTCGGCATTCCGGAGACGGATCGCGAAATCTTCTTCAAGCGCGAGCGCACCGGCGGCCGTCTGCTCGATCCGGTGCCGCTGTCGCGCGCCGAGATCGACGAGGCCAATGCCGCGCACGCCAATTCCGAAGCCTATTTCCAGCGGCTGTTCGATCTGCGCCGCCGCGAGCCGGGCGACGACCTGACGACTCAACTGGTTCAGGCGGAAGAGGCCGGCAGCAAGCTCAGCAACGAAGAGCTGACCGCGAACATCATCCTGCTGTTCGGCGCGGGTCACGAGACCACGGTGAACCTGATCGGCAATGCGCTGCTGGCGCTGCATCGCAATCCGGACC
This sequence comes from Kiritimatiellia bacterium, assembly GCA_017999015.1. Lineage (GTDB taxonomy): Bacteria > Verrucomicrobiota > Kiritimatiellia > RFP12 > UBA1067 > DUPH01. Next base: position 3,089 of record JAGOBZ010000334.1, on the reverse strand, counting down.
AGCTCGAACTGCTGAAGTCCAACCTGTCGCTGATGCCGAACGCGATCGAGGAATTCCTGCGCTACGACTCCTCGGTGCAGCTCACCTACCACGTCGCGATGGAGGATGTCGAGATCGGCGGCGTGAAAATTCCGCAGGGCGACAACGTGATGTGTCTGCTCGGCTCGGCCAATCACGATCCGGCTGTCTATCCCGATCATCCGGATCGGCTCGACATCACGCGGCCGAACGTGCGGCCGCTGTCGTTCGGCGGTGGTATTCACTTCTGCCTCGGCGCGCAGCTCGCGCGGCTCGAAGCCGAGGTCGCGCTCACGACGCTGCTGCGCCGGATTCCGAATCTGCGCATCGACGACGTGGAAAATCCGAAGTGGCGGCCGACCTTCGTGCTGCGCGGCCTCAAGGAGCTTCCGGCCAGCTGGTGAATGCGCGGCCCGGCGAAGCGCCGGGCTGAAATCCGCGTGACTCGCCTTTGCGATGTGGCATAACGTGCCGCGATCAAGCGGAGCGCGCGAGCCATGCCTGTCATCGACCGGATCAAGGATTTCCAGAACGATCTCGTGGCGATCCGCCGCGATATTCATGCGCATCCGGAAATCGGCTTCGAGGAAACCCGCACCAGCGCCATCGTCGCCGACCTGCTGGAGACCTGGGGCATCACCGTGCATCGCGGCGTCGGCGGCACCGGCGTCGTCGGCGAACTGCGCGGCAACCACAACAGCAACAAGCGGATCGGCCTGCGCGCCGACATGGACGCGCTGCCGATCCTTGAGACGACGGGTCTGCCTTACGCTTCGACCGTGCCGGGCAAGATGCACGCCTGCGGCCATGACGGCCACACCACCATGCTGCTCGGCGCCGCGCGCTATCTCGCCGAGACGCGCAACTTCGCCGGCACCGCGGTGTTCGTGTTTCAGCCGGCCGAGGAAGGACTCGGCGGCGCGCGCGCGATGATCAAGGACAACCTGTTCACGCGCTTTCCCTGCGACGAGATCTACGGCCTGCACAATTCGCCGAACGGCAAGCCGGGCCGCATCGCGGTGTTTCCGGGTTTACTCGTCGCTGTCCATAGGCCCAGATGACCTTTTGTGGACGGGAATCGGCATGGTGAAGCGCAAACATCAACTCCTGACCGAGAGTGAGCGCGATCAAATCCTCGCCATCCCGACCGACCGCGACCATTTGGCCCGCCTCTACTCGTTCGAGCCATCTGACATCGACATTATCGGCGCGCGCCGCGAGCGGCGGAACCGATTAGGCGTGGCGCTGCAACTGGCGTTGCTGCGGCATCCCGGCACGACTCTTGCGCAGATCATCCGGGACAAGGGAGCGATACCCCACCATCTTGCGGCCTTTGTGGCGGAGCAGCTCGGCCTGTGCGTAACAGACCTCGCCGATTACGCGGCGCGCGACCAAACAATGACGGACCATGCCCGGGAACTGGCGGAGCACCTTAATCTACGTGGGCCGACCCGCACTGATATTCCGTTCATGATTGAGGCGGCGGCGAAAACGGCCTGGGCGACCGATAAGGGGATGACGATCGCGAACGGTGTCGTCACCGCCCTTCGCGAGGCCCGGATTCTACTGCCCTCCATTTCTACCATCGAACGCGTCAGCATCGCGGGACGAGCGCGTGCCCGCAAACAAGCGGCCTCCGCCCTGATCGCTGATCTCAGCGTTGAACAGGTCCACGCCCTCGAGCAACTCTTTGACGAGACTGGCGCTGGTGGTGTGAGCCAACTCACCTTGCTAAAGACGATCCCCGTTGCGGCCAAGCCCGATCACATCCGCCAGATTCTCGACCGTTTGAGACGCGTGCGGGTGATCGGCATTTGCCCGGACATCGCTGGGCGCATCCATGCGGACCGGTTCCACCAATATGTCAGGGAAGGCCGAGCATCGCCTGCCTATATGATAGAGCGCTATACGCCGTCCCGGCGCCGTGCCACTCTGGTCGCGTTCCTGCTCGACCTTGAAGAGCGACTTACGGACAGCGCCCTGGAAATGGCAGACAAGCTGATCGGCGGGATATTCACCCGCGCAAGGAACTCCCAGGCGCGCAGCTATGCTACCACGTCGAAGAATGTAGCACGGCTGATGCTGATCTTTCGCAGTACGATCGATGCTCTCACCGATGCGCTCGATACCGGCGAGGATCCGATGGAGGCCCTGGATGCATCGGTCGGGTGGACAACCCTCATGAGGGTCAGGCCAGAAGTGGCAACTATCGCAGAAACCGCCAGCCTCGATCCGCTGACGGTCGCGGCCGATCGCTATGCGACGTTGCGCAAGTTCGCGCCCGATTTGCTGGAAACACTCGAGTTCAGGGCCGGCAAGGGTAGTACGAAAACGACCGCCGCCATCGAAGTGCTCCGCGTGCTTAACAGGTCGGGCAAGCGCGATCTGCCTGCTGACGCTCCCATGCCCTTCCGCAAGGAATGGCGGAAGATCGTGGTTAGCGATGACGGCAAGGTCAACCGGCGACTCTGGGAGATCGCGACGATCGCGCACCTGCGCAACAAATTGCGCTCCGGAGATGTCTGGGTTGAACGATCGGCGGGATATCGTCGGTTCGACAGCTATCTGCTCAGCGAGCCAAAGGCGAAACCGGTCGTGTCCGCGCTCGGCCTGCCCTTGTCGGCGGACGAATGGCTGGCACAGCGGGGCCACGAACTGGATCGGCGCTTGAAGAAGTTTGCCCAGCATCTGAAGCGCGACGCCCTGGACGATGTACGGTTCCGGGACGACCGCCTCCAGATATCGCCGGTTCGCACGATCACGACGCCTGACGCCGAGGAACTAGCCCACCGGCTCGATGCGATGATGCCGCGCATCCGCATCACGGAATTGCTTCATGAGGTGGCGCAGGAAACAGGATTCCTCGCGGCGTTCACCAATCTGCGCACCGGTGAGCGCTGTCCTAACGAAAACGCGCTGCTCGCGACCATCCTTGCCGATGCCACCAATCTCGGCCTCTCGCGCATGGCCGCCGCGAGCCAAGGCGTCACACGCGATCAACTCCTGTGGACCCATGACGCCTATATCCGCGATGACAGCTATCGCGCAGCGCTGGCCGTCCTCATCAACGC
>JAGOBZ010000333.1 GCA_017999015.1 Kiritimatiellia bacterium | reverse complement strand
GGCTAAAGCCCACAGCGGTTTCCGGTAATAGGCCATGATGGAGATCATGGTGCCGAGGTGCAGCACAACCTCCAGCCGGACGCCGGGCATGTTGAGACCGAGCAGATTCTGGGCGAGCACCAGATGTCCGGAACTGCTGATCGGCAGAAATTCAGCGATGCCTTGAAGCACCGCCAGCAACAACACATCCAAGCACTCACGCATATCGGTAACCTGTCCTGAATAAAGGGATGAATGGGGAAGAGCCGGTCACGGCGCGCCTGTGCCGATGCACCAGAGATGGTCGTGGCCGCGCACGAAGATCTGCCCGTCGGCAAAGGCCGGCGTGGCGCTGACCGCTTCGCCCATCGGGTTGACGGACAGTTCCCTGGCCTCGCGCGCGGCGGCATAGACACGGAACACGCCTTTCTTACGATCCACGATGTAGATCCGGCCCTCTGCGGCGACAGGCGAGGCATAGTACCCGTCCTCAAATTCCTTGTGCCACAGTTGTTTGCCGTCTGCCAAGTCATGGCAGAGGACTTCGCCGGCGTCGGTGGCCAGGAAGATGAGGCCGTCAGAGATCACCGGGCTGGCGACATCCGGCAGGTTCCCTTCGTCCCACTCCCAGAGCTGCTGCGGTGCGCCCTCCTGCGGCATCCGGTACGCCACCATCCGCGAGTAGCAGTTCGCGGCCAGCCAGACATCTTTCTCCCACGCCAGCGACGGGGCGATTTCTCCGGTGACGGCTTCGACCTGCCAAAGTTTCTTGCCTGTCGCCAGTTCCATGCCCCAGGTCTGGCCGCTGGCGTGCACCAGCAGCACGTAGCCGTCGCACAGCGGCATAATCAGCGGCGTGCTCCAGGACATGCCGGCCGTTCGCGGAGTTTCCCAGAGCGTGCGGCCGCTGGTTTTGTCGAGCGCCAGGATGCGGCCGCGCTCCTCCTGGTCCCACTGCACGATCAGCATCTCGCCACAGTAGACGAGCGACGAGGCGTGGCCGTAGGTGTTGTGGGGGCGCCCCAGGTAGAGCTGCCAGACGATCTTGCCTTCATGGTCGAGGGCTGCCAGGTCGCCGTTGGCGAAAACGGCATAGACACGCGATTCGTCGCAGGCCGGCGTGGAGGCGGCGAGCCCGGTGTCCTCGCTGGTTTCCGGCAGCGGCTCGCCGCCCTTCGCGCCGTCCGGGATGTCGGTGGACCAGAGCAGCGCGCCGGTCTCCGTGTCATGCGCCGTGACGCTGCGCGTCTGGTTGTCGGCCGCCGTCAGGAAGAGGCGCTTGCCCCAGACCACCGGCGTGCTGGAGCCGCCGCGCGGCAGCTTGCTCTTCCAGCGGATATTCTGGCCGGTTGTCCCGTTCCACGCGAGCGGCAGGTTGGTGAGCGCGGAACGTCCAGACATCTCCGGGCCGCGCAAGAACGGCCACTGCGCGGCGAGAGCGGCAGGAGGGGTGCCGCGGCGGCACGGGCAGACATGCGTCTCGCCGGGCTTCAGCGCCGGATTGACGAGGCTGGCGCGCAGCGCCCTGTCAGACACCGAGACGGCGTGTCGCTGGCGGACCTGGATGACGGCTGCGGCGGCCAACAGCAGTGCGCCCGCCGCCAGCACCGCATTCACCGCCCAGCGGTCCGCGCGCGCGGGGTCGCCGTCGCCGACGGTGCGCGGATCGGGGATGCGCAGGCTCAGCCGGCACGTCACGCCGAAACAGCCGGCAGTGAACAACAGTCCCAGCACCAGCAGCGCCATGCCCTGCTGACGGAACGAGAAGCTGTTGAAATAGGCGCGGCGCGCCAGACGGTCCAGCTCGCGGGCGAACGCCACGGTCTGCGTCGTGGCGGATTCGTTGCGGCTTTGGGCCAGCGCCTGCGCCAGCACCTCGGAACGGACCGTTTCGGCTGGGCCGACACGCGCGGCGTCGACAGCCAGCAGGGAGGCGACGGTCAAACTGAAGACCAAGGCCACCAGGCCCGCGCCGCGCGCGCACTGCCGCAGCGTCCGGTCCCGCTCCTCCATCCCCTTGCATGTCATATGGCCCCTTTTCCTTCCCAGCGTGTTTGCACGTTATCTTAAAGGAGCGCGGGATACGCTGTAAACTCCCATCTCAGTGAAGGGAGAAAGGAGGAGGGAGAAAGGAGATCAGAGGTCAGCGGTCAAAGGTCAGAGCCACCTTTTGGAGTGCGGCGGCTTGCCGCCGCTTTGGAAAGCGGGAGCAAGCCCCCGTACGCCACACAACCCATCGACCGTCTCGCCTTCCTCCTTCTTCCCTCTCTGCGCCTCTCCGCCTCTGCGTCTTTGCGTTAAATTCCCCACCCCTTCGAATTTACCGTCTGGCCAGTGTGTTGTACAATCGCGGCCATGACACAGGTTTGGCTTTGCTGGTTCATCTTCGGTGTGACCTATTGCGGGATCGCGGTGGGCGGTGTGCCGGGGCTGACGCTGGACCGGACAGGTATCGCCCTGCTCGGCGCGATCGCCATGGTCGCGGCCGGCATTCTGCCGCTGAAGGCCGCTCTGGCCGGGATCGACGCGCCGACGCTTCTTTTGCTCTTCGGTCTGATGCTGGTGTCGGCCCAGCTCCGGCTGAGCGGCTTTTACGGCCATGCCGCGGCAGCGCTGGCGCGGCTCACCGCGCATCCGCGCCGCTTCCTGCTTCTGACGATGCTGGCCAGCGCTTTCCTTTCTGCTGTGCTGGTGAACGACATCGTGTGCCTGGCCTTCACGCCGGTATTGACGCTGGCGGTATTGCGGGCGGGCCTGAATCCGATGCCGTATTTGATCGGCTTGGCCTGTGCCAGCAACATCGGGTCGGCAGCGACCGTGATCGGCAATCCGCAGAACATGCTGATCGGCCAGGTCGGGCAGCTCGCGTTCGGCCGCTTCTTAGCCTGGTGTAGCGTGCCGACGCTCGCCGCGTTGGCGGCGGCGTATGGCGTGCTTCTGCTGCTCTACCGCGGCCGCCTGCACGGGCCTGCCCCGGTCGCGGATAAGGGCGGAGTCTTGCCGCGCGAAGCGATCACCTGGCCGATGTGGAAAGGCCTGCTGGTCCTGTCCGGTGTGATCGCCTGTTTTTTTACCTCGATGCCGCGCGAACTGACGGCGCTGACTGCGGGCGGCCTGCTGCTGTGCAGCCGCCGCATGGATGTGCGCAAGCTGTTGGCACTGATCGACTGGAGCCTGATCATGCTCTTCTGCGGGCTGTTCGTGGTGATCGCCGGGCTGGAGACCACCGGCGCACCGGAACGGTTGCTGGCCTGGCTCGGACAGCACGGGGTGTCATTAGCCGATCCGTTTGCGTTGACTGCGGTCGGCGCGCTGCTGAGCAACCTCGTGAGCAACGTCCCGGCCGTGATGCTGCTGGTGCGCTTTTTGCACGGGGCTGAGACGGAATCCTGGTACGCGCTGGCGTTGGCCAGCACCTTTGCCGGCAACCTGATCACGCTGGGCAGCATCGCGAACCTGATCGTGATCGAGCAGGCGCGTCAGCACGGCGTGACGCTCGGATTCCGAGAACACGCCCGCGCGGGCGTACCGGTGACCCTGGCCTCGCTGGCGATTCTGGTCGCGTGGCTGGCCGTGACGCGGTGAAAGGAAGAGGGAGGAAGGAGAAAGGAGGAGGGAGGAGAAGAGACCAGAGGTCAGCGGTCAAAGGTCAGAGCCACCTTTTGGAGTGCGGCGGCTTGCCGCCGCTTTGGAAAGCGGGAGCAAGCCTCCGCACGCCACACAACCCATCGACCGTCTCGCCATCCTCCTTTCTCCTTCTTCCTTCCCCGTATCCGGCTTCATGCCCCGTACCTTCACCCGTCCCCGACTCCATCCTCCTTCCTCCTTCCTCCTTCCTCCTTCCTCCTTCTCTGCGCCTCCCCGCCTCAGCGTCTCTGCGTTAAAAAAATCCCCATCCGCGCTGAACCAGCGGCGGCGCACCCTCCCCGGGTATGCGCACCCGCCGTCGTTTATCCATTCGCCATTCGTTATCCATGACTGCGGAACCCTGCCGCCTGGACGAGCAGACGCTCGTCCCTCCCGCCTACGCCCGCCGCCGGTTCTTCACTATTCACTTTTCGTTCTTCACTCTTCACTGTTCCTCCAGCCAGACCGGACGCGAACGCTTGAGCCGGAACCGCTGAAACACCCGTTGCGAGGCGAATGAACGAGGGG
>JAGOBZ010000018.1 GCA_017999015.1 Kiritimatiellia bacterium | reverse complement strand
GCTTGTCCCGCTGTGCTTCCCCCTTCTTCCTTCCCACCGTGCCCGGCAATCTGCTAGACTGGCATTATAAAACGTGAGTGAAGCGTTTCCATATTTGACGGCGGTTGTCCTGAGCGACATCGGCTGCCGCCGCGAGAACAACGAGGATGCCGTTTTGAGCCTGCCGCAGTGCGGCGTGTTCGCTGTGGCTGACGGTATGGGCGGCGCGGCGGCCGGAGAGGTCGCCAGCCGGTTCACCGTCGAGGCCATCCGCGATGCGTTCACCCGGTCACCGGACGCGCCGTTCGCGCTGACCGCCGAGTCCTCGGCGCGGCTTCTGGTGCGCGCAGTGAACGACGCCAGCCAGGCGATCAAAGCCTATGCGGCGGCCCACAGCCTCGCCGGCCCGGGCACAACCGTCGTGGTGCTGGCGTTTGACCGCGCCACGCCCGCGCGGGCCTGCGTGCTGCATGCCGGCGACAGCCGCGCCTACCGCTTCCGCGACGGCCTGCTGAGCCAGTTGACCGCCGATCACTCGCTGGCGGCTGCGGCCGGAGTCACCGAGGAGGAGCGCCTGCCCATGCGTTTCCGCGGGGTCATCACGCGGGCGGTCGGCTTGGCGCCGGATGTCGAGTTGGAGCGGACCGCGCTCGCCGTGCGGCCGAACGACCTGTACCTGCTCTGCACGGACGGCCTCTCGAAAATGGTGCCCGACCCGCAACTTGCGGCCCTACTGACCCGCGAAAGCGGGCGGCCTCTGGAGGAGCTGGCCCAGTTGCTGATCGACCACGCGCTGCACGCCGGCGGCGAGGACAACGTCTCGGTGCTGCTGGTCCGCGTGGCGGATCGCTTGCCACCGGCTGCAGACGCACCCTTGCCGCGCCAAACCCGCCTACTCGAAAACGAACTTCAAGCCCAACCCACAGGAGTCGCTTTGCTGAAAGAGATCATCCGGAAAAGCCTCAGCCACGACGCGCCCCCGCTGGTGCAGTTCATCAAATACGGAGTGGTCGGCGGCATGGCGACCGCCCTGCACATCGTCACCTTTTTCCTGTGCGGCTGGCTTCTGCTGCCGTGCCTGACGCAGGATGATATCGCCGTCCGGCTGCTGGGTTTGACCGCGCCCGTCCTTACGCCATCCACGCGCGCCTGGAACGCCGGCTTCTGCAACGCGATCGGCTTCGTCCTGTCGAACACCTTCTGCTATGTCTTGAACCGCCTGTTCGTCTTCAAGCCCGGCCGCCACCACTGGGTCACGGAGTTCTTGCTCTTCTTTGCCGTCTCCGGCATCAGCATGGTGCTGGGCACGGCGATCCAGACGTTCCTGATCACGCAGGCCGGCTTCCAGACCACCCCCGCCTTCGGCGCGAACATCGTCTGCGCACTGTTCATCAATTACGCGATGCGCAAGTTCGTGATCTTCAAGGGCTGAGCCGCACCGTCACATCAGGCTGAGCGCATCGACATCGATCGCCAGCGCGACATCGGGCGCCAGCCGCGTTTTGGCCAGCAGCGCGCGCAGCGGTCGCGTGGCGGCGCGCGCGGTCGGTGCGCGCAGCAAAAGCTGATAGCGGTAGTGGTCCTTGGCTTTGGCGAGCGGAGCCGGACAGGCCTCGGAAAGCAGCACGTTCGTGCCGGCCAGCGCACGCCGCAGCCCGCGCTCGACGCTCTCAACCACGAACCGAACTTTGGCCTCATCGGGGCCCTTGCAGGTGACGCACACCAGATGCGTGTAGGGCGGATAGCCGCCGGATCGGCGCTCGGCCAGCTCGGCGGCCGCGAACGGCGCAAAGCCCTCGTCGGACGCAGCCGCCCGCACGGCCGGATGGTCGGGCGAGAAGGTCTGCACGTAAACCTCGCCCGGCAGTTCCGCGCGCCCCGCGCGCCCCGAGACCTGCGCCAGCAACTGATAGGTCCGTTCCGCGGCGCGGAAATCCGGCATGTGCAGGCTGGCGTCGGCCGCCAGCACGCCGACCAGCGTGACATTCGGAAAATCGAGCCCTTTGGCGATCATCTGCGTGCCGATCAGAATATCCGCGCGTCCGCTCTTGAAGACCGCCAGCAGCTCGTCGTGGCTGTTCTTGCGCGCCGTCACATCCGCGTCCATGCGCAGCACCTGCGCCTGCGGGAAGCATCGTTTGAGCGCGATCTCCACCCGCTGCGTGCCGAAGCCGGTGAACTTGAACGCCGGATCGCCGCATCCCGGGCACGTCTCGGGCACCGGACGCCAGCCGCCGCAGATGTGGCAGCGCAGACAGGTGTCAGCCTGGTGATACGTGTAGGCCACGCTGCACGAAGGGCACTCAGCCACCGCGCCGCATTTGGGGCAGACCAGCGAGGTGGCATAGCCGCGGCGGTTGAGAAAGAGGATCGACTGCTCGCCGCGCTCCAGTCGCAGTTTGATCGCCTCCAGCAGGACGGCGGAGAAGATCTGGACGTGGCCCGCTTTGGCGGTCTCGACGCGCATGTCCACGATGTTCACGCGCGGCATGGGACGTCCGGCCACGCGCCGCGTGAGATGCGCGGCCACGTACTTGCCCTTTTCGACATTGAGCCAGCTTTCCATCGCGGGCGTGGCACTGCCGAGCACCACGGCGCAGCGCTCCAGCCAGCCGCGCATGACCGCCACGTCGCGCGCGTTGTAGCGCGGCGCCTCATCCTGCTTGTACGAAGGCTCGTGCTCCTCGTCCACCACGATCAGCCCCAAGTTCCTGACCGGCGCGAAAACGGCCGAGCGCGGCCCCACCACCACCACGGCCTCGCCGCTGCGGATGCGGTGCCACTCGTCATAGCGCTCGCCGTCGCTCAGGGCGCTGTGGAGCACCGCGATGCGCGCGCCGAACCGCGAGGCGAAGCGCTGCACGGTCTGCGGCGTGAGGGCGATCTCGGGCACCAGCACGATCGCGCCCTGCCCGCGCTGCAGCGCGTGGGCGATCGCCTGCAGGTAGACCTCGGTCTTGCCCGAGCCGGTCACGCCGAAGAGCAGCACCGGCTTCGGCGGCGCGGGGGCGCGGACGGCCTCGTCCGCGATATTATCCGCCTGGATCGCGGACGGGCCGTCCGCGCCCCCGGCTCTCTCGCCCCCGGCTCTCTCGCCCCCAGCCTTCGCGCCCCCAGCCCACTCGTCCTGCGCCCCCGCGCCCGCATCGACTGCCGCAATGACCTGCGCCAGCGCGGCGGCCTGTTCGGGCATGAGCGGCAGGGGTCGCGTGGGCAGCACGGTGCGGTTGGCTAGCGGGTCGCGCCGCATCTGGCGCGCCGCGATCACCGCGGCTCCCTTCTCGGCCAGCGCCTTGAGCGTCTGCGGCGTGCAGGCGAACTCGCGCGTGAGACTGTTCAGCCAGCCGCCGCCCACGCGGCGCAGGTTGGCGAGCAGTTCCGCCTGGCGCGGCGTGAGGTGGAAAGTCCCCTCGCAAGGCGTGACATAGAGGCGCTCCTTCGCTTTGACCGTGCGGTTGCGCACGGCGGCGGGCAGCATACAGCGCAGCGCCAGCTCGAAAGTCGCGCAGGTGTAATCGGCCAGCCAGCGCGCTAATTCCAGCAGCACCGGCGAGAGAAAGGGCGTTTCGTCCTCGATCGCGAGGATGGCGCGCAGCCCCCCCGGACGGAAACGCTCAGACGTATCAGACCTGTCAGCCCCGTCCGACATCCCGAAGAGATCAGACGGCCCGGGAGCGGGAGCGGCCTCGGCCGCGATCTCCACCACATAGGCCGAGAGCGTGCGGCCGCCGAAGGGCACGCGCACGCGCTGCCCCACGGACAAGCGCGATGCCAGTGCGTCAGGCACCCGGTAATCGAAGAGTCGTCCGACGGAAACCTCTGTGGCCACTCGCGCGATCATGACACAGTCTTTCCAAAAAATAAGGGAGCGGCGAACCGCTCCCCTTTTTCACACTTTTTGCCAATTCCCGTATTACTTTCCAGCCGACACGTTGGATTTGGGAGTCAGGTACTTCATCTGTGCAGACTGCGCCTGCAGGGTCGTGTCGAACTGCTGGTTATTGTAGATCACGCGCAGGTCGCGATAACGCGAACGGCCCTTGAAAATCGCGCCGCCCTTGCGCACCATCACGAAGCCTTTGTCTGAGAACGGCTTGGGATCCTGCGTGGAGAAGCTGATCTTGGTGGTCGCCTTCGAGTCGTCATACTTCGCGACAAGCGTGCTGGCATCCACGTTGCGTGTCGCCAGGATCGGAATGACATCCGCCCACTCGTCGCGCATGTTGCAGATGATCGTCCACATGTTATACTGCTCTTCCAACTTGCTCTTGCCGCAGGAAGGAATGCCCGCGCCGGCCAGCTTGGAGTAGTCGAAACCTTCAGCGACGGGGCTCCACTCCGGCTTGCCCAGATTATCTTCGTCGTAAATGTAAGCGAAATACTTTGTGCTGTCGGACGAAGCCGCCTTACGCTTGGTGTCATCTTCGGAAAGATCGCCCGTCGCATCCGCCATTTCATCCGGCCACACGCTGCCCAAGCCCAGCGGCTCACGCTCCATGTTGGCTGAGGTGATGGCCACAAAAATATCCTTTCCGCGGGTACCGACGGCCGCCATGTTGGCGGACATCACCGCGTTGCCGATCGCGGGGAAAAGCGCTGCGGAAAGAATGCCGAGGATGCCGATCACGACCAGCAGTTCGACGAGGGTGAAACCTTGATTGTCATGCGTTCTCATTTCTGTCTCCTTCACGCAGCCGGTCCCCGGACTGCCTTTACTCATTTGATAACGGCCATTTTGCCACCCCTTCGCAAGAAGGTCAAGCGCGGGGATAAAGTTTTTTGCCGACCGCCACGGCCAGATAGGCGATGATCGCGAGTTCGACGATGGTAGCACCGGGTGGCCAGCCGGGACCGTAGCTGAGCGCGAGCCCCAGCAGGCTGACGCCCGCGCCGATGCCGACAGCCAGCGCCATCATCCGGTCGAGGCGCCGCGTGAGCAGGCCGGCCGCGGCCGCCGGCAGGGTCAGCAGGGCAACCGCCAAGACGATTCCCGCCACGCGCACCAGCAACACCACGGTCAACGCGGTCATCACGTAATAGATCACCTCATAACACCCCGTGGACACGCCGCGCAGGCGGGCCAATTCGGCATTGAAGGCGATCGCCAGAAAGCGGTTGTAACAGAAGACCATGACGCCCAGCACCACGAGATCGGCGGCCAGCATCCAGAGCAGATCCGCGCCGGAAACCAGCAACAGCGACCCGAACAGGTAACTCATCAGATCATCCTGATAACCCGGCGTCGCCGCCACGAAGGAGACGCCCAGCGCCATGCCGCCGGTCCAGACCGCGCTCAGTACGCTGTCGGAGCGGTGCCGGCCGCGCAGCGTCAGCCACGCCAGCAGCAGGGCTGCCGCCACGGCCGCCAGCGCCGCGCCGGCCATCGGGGGGAGCCAGCCGATCCCGAACCGCCGCTCCAGCAGGCGCGCGAAGCCCAGTCCGGCCAGCACGCTGTGCGAGACCGCGCCGGCCAGATAGGTCGAGCGCCGCACGACCACCAGACTCCCCGTCACGCCCGCCGCGACCGCCGCGAGCAGAGCCGCCGCGACGGCGTTGCGGAGGAAGGGATATTCCCAGAGGTCTTGGAAGAAATGAAGCATCGAAAGATTCGAGGGAATCGAGGGAATCGAATCAATCGACTTCGTCGATTCACTCGATTCAGTCGACTTTTTAGTTTTGCGGCACCAGCCGCTCCAGGCCGCGCAGGTAAGGGCGCATCGCCTCGGGCAACAGCACCGAACCGTCAGCCTGCTGACACTGCTCGAGAATCGCGATCATCAACCGCGGCAGCGCCACGCCCGAACCGTTGAGGGTGTGCACCAGGCGCGTCTTGCCGTTGGCGTCACGGTAGCGGCAATTCAGGCGGCGCGCCTGGAAATCCTCAAAGTTGGAGCAGGAGGAAACCTCCAGCCAAGCCTGCTGGCCGGGTGCCCACAGCTCGATGTCGTAGCATTTGGCGGCCGAGAAGCTGATGTCGCCCGAGCAGAGTTCCAGCACGCGGTAGTGCAGGCCCAGGCTGGCGAGCACCTCCTCGGCATTCGCCACCAGCGTCTCCAGTTCGGCGTACGAGGTTTCCGGCTCTACGAACTTGACCATCTCGACCTTGTCGAACTGGTGCACGCGCAGGATGCCGCGCGTCTCTTTGCCGGCCGAGCCGGCCTCGCGCCGGAAGCAGGGTGTGTAGGCAGTGAGGTAAATCGGCAGCGGGCGGTCGAGAATCTCGTCGCGGTAGACGTTTGTGACCGGCACCTCGGCGGTCGGAATCAGCCAGAGGTCGTCAATCTCGCAGTGGTACATGTCTTCGGCCATCTTGGGGAGCTGGCCGGTGCCGCGCATCGACGCGCTGTTGACCACGAAGGGCGGCAGCATTTCTGTGTAACCGTGGCGTTCGGTGTGCATGTCCAGCATGTACTGGATCAGCGCGCGCTGCAGTTTGGAGCCCGCGCCCTGCAGCAGCGGAAAGCCCGAGCCGGTCAGCTTGGCGCCGCGCGGCAGGTCGAAGAGCCCCAGCCGCTCGCCCAGCACGATGTGGTCCAGCGGCTTGAAGGCAAAGGCCGGCGGTGCGCCAACGACCCGGGCGACGCGGTTGGCCGAGGCGTCCGGACCGGTCGGAATGGTCGCGCACGGCACGTTGGGGATCAGCAGCATGGCGACCTCGAGGTCGCTCTCGATCTCGCGGAGTTGGGCGTCGAGCGCCGTGATCTGGTCACCGATCGCGCGCACATCGGCCTGCACGGCGGCGGTGTCCTGTCCGGCTTTCTTCAGTGCACCGATCTCCTTGGATCGGCTGTTGCGTAACGTTTTCAGCTCGTCGGACTGCATGACCAAGGCACGCCGCCGCGCGTCAAGATCGCGCGCGCGTTCGGCCCCTTCGAGCGACGCCCCGCGCCGCCGCAGGCCCTCGGCCACCTCGTCAAAATTCTCACGGATCCGCTTGATGTCTAACATGGCATACCCTCAAAGGTTAATGAAACGCAGAGAGGATACCCCTTTCAGACAGCTCAGCGCAAGTCTCTACGGCGAAACCTCGCACTCTTTGACCTTGCTGTCGTAAAAGGCTTGCGTCAGCAAACCGCGCTCATACAGATTTTGGAGTTCCTTGAGGCGGCGCTCGACCTGTTGCTTCGTGAACTTGGGCTTGGTCGCGGCGATGGCGTCCTTGATCTCGGTTTCGCTCAACGCGCGCTTGAAGATCACCACCTCATCCAGCATGCCTTCGAAGGTGGCGTCCCTGTTCTTGGAATCGGTCGGCACACGGCTCGCGCCGAGCAACAGATCCGCGCCCTGCGTGTTGAACTCGCCGCCCGGCGCGGCCCGCTGCTTCTGCGCGACCCCGTCCACATAGAGAACCGCGTTCGCGCCGTCGATGCTCAGCGCCACATGGTGCCAGTTGTTGTCGGCCACCGCGACGTCGCTCAGCATCGTCTTGCCCGCGACCGAGGCGCGCAGCTTACCTTTGTTCGCAGCCTCCTTGCCGGTCACCAGCCGCAGCGCAAAGCCGGTCTCCGGCTGTTTTTCGATCAGCGTGCGTTCGGGCCACTCAGCTTTGCTGGTCTTCATCCAAAAGCCCACCGTCGTCTGCCGGCTCTCCAGCAGCGGCGAGTTGGTGACCAGCACCGAACTCTTGGAGCCGGTGAATTCGCAACAGGCGTTCAGGCGCCCGCTGGAAGCATAGCGGACGCCGGTAGCGCGCCCGTGGCTGTTGCTGCCCGTGGCCTCGGGGAGCAGCGTGCCGTTGTTGCGCAGCTCATCGCAGGTGAAGCGCAGAACCAAGCCGGCTGGCATCTCAGCCGCCGCCGTTCCCGCCGCCAGCATCATCGTCCAAACCATTCGTCGCATCGTTGTTTCCTCATTAATTTTTAGTGAACGCCTGCGGCAGCAGCGCGCCCACGGTGGTCGCGACACACCGTCCGCCGGTGAGCCGCGCATAAAAGACCGGCATCTCCGGCGCGCAGAATTCAGCCAGCACCTGGCGGCACGCGCCGCACGGCGCAGCGGCGGTCTGCTCGCCCCCCGCCACCGCCAGCGCCGCGAACCCGCACAGCCCTTCGCTGACCGCCTTGACGAGCGCCGAGCGCTCCGCGCAGAGCGTCAGTCCGAACGAGACATTCTCGATATTGCAGCCGGTGACGATGCGGCCGTCGCGCGTCAGCAGCGCCGCCCCTACCGGATAGTTCGAGTAGGGACAATAGGCGCGTGCCGCCGCCTCACGCGCCGCCGCGATCAGTGTCCGCCGCATCCGTATGTCGAGTGTCATGGGCTATTCACACCTTGAACGTTGAGGGTTACACGTTCTGAGTTCAGAGTTCAGAGTTGAGCGCTGAGCGTTACTCCCCCTCCCTCACCTCTTCAATCACCAATTTCCGTTCGGCCGGTGCCGTCTCGCCGATCTGTACCGCGGCGGCGGCCTCCTGCAGCAGCGTCCCTGCGCGCACGTCGTCGCGCGTCAGCAGCCGCATCAGAGGCTGGCCGCGCGTGACCGCCTCGCCGGCCTGCACCAGCCGGTCCACGCCGGCGGCCGGATCGATCACGTCGTCCGTGGCGGTCCGCCCGCCGCCCAACTGCAGCACCACGCGCCCGATCCGCCGCGCGTCAACTTCGGTGACGATCCCGTCTCGCGGCGCCGGCACCTCCAGCGCCGCGCCGGGCTGCGGCAGGCGCAACGGTTCGTCGATCACGCGCGCGTCGCCGCCCTGCGCCTCGACCATGCGCCTGAACACCTCCAGCGCACGGCCGTCATCCAGCCGTTCGGCCAGCGCGCGCCGCGCCGCCGCGCGGTCGCCCAACACGCCGGCGCGCTCGCACATCAGCGCAGCCAGCTCGATCGTCAGCGCGCGGGTGTCCGCCGGCCCGCCTCCTTTGAGGGTTTCGATCGCCTCGGCCACCTCCACCGCGTTGCCGGCCGTGCGCCCTAGCGGCTGCGCCATGTCGGTGATCAGCGCCCCCATGCGGCGCCCCAGCACCCTGCCGACACGCAGCAGGCTGAGCGCCAGCTCTCGTGCCGCGTCGGGCGTCTGCATGAAGGCAGCGCGTCCGCACTTGACGTCAAAGACCAGCGTGTCGGCCCCCTCGGCGAGCTTCTTAGACATGATGCTGGCGGTGATCAGCGGGATACTGGGAACTGTGCCGGTCACGTCACGCAGCGCGTAGAGCTTTTTGTCGGCCGGCGCCAGACGCGCGGTCTGGCCAATAATGGAGCAGCCGACCTCATCGACCACGCGCTGGAACTCGGGGATCGAGAGCTGCGAGGTATAACCGGGAATCGATTCCAGCTTGTCGAGCGTGCCCCCGGTGATGCCAAGCCCGCGGCCGGCGATCATCGGCACCGCCAGGCCGGCCGAAGCGGCGAGCGGGCCGAGCATCAGCGACAGCTTGTCGCCGATGCCGCCGGTCGAGTGCTTGTCCGCCGTAGGGCGAGGCCACCCGGCGAACGACACGCAGTCGCCGGAACGCATCATGGCGTCGGTCAGCACCGCCGTCTCTTCTGGCGTCATGCCCCGGAAAAAGACCGCCATGGCCAGCGCGGCCATTTGGTAGTCCGGAATCGCGCCGGTCGTATAACCCGCGATGAACGCGCGGATGTCATCCGGCTGAAGAATGCCGCCGTCGCGTTTTTTTTCTATCACCCATTGCGGAACCATTGCCAGCCTCCAACGTGAATGTTGTATCACGGAAAGCGGTGAGGGGCAACGATCTTCCGAAGAAACAGAAACCGCTTGCATCCGACGGCGCGTAAGAGTACAAACTAAGCCCGTCTGCATCGCGAAAGGAGGAGGCCATGTTCACAATCTACCGCTGGGAGGGCGGCGCCCTGAAAGAGGTGCCCGAATTGACCGGCGCGTGTTGGATCAATCTGGCCGATCCCTCCACGGAAGAGATCGCCCGGGCCCAGGAATTGACGCGCGTGCCGCGCGAGTTTTTGACCGACCCGCTCGACAAAGACGAGCGGCCGCGTCTTGAGATCGATGAGGGCGTAACCCTGCTGATCGTGCACGTCCCCTACCACGAGCCGCACGAGAACCTGATCCCGTTCCACACGCTGCCGCTGGGCATCGTGCTGACCGACTCGCATGTGATCACGATCTGCAACCGCCAGACGCCGGTGACCAGCACCTTCCTGGATCAAATCCGGCGCGTCTGCCCGCCTGAGGACCAGTTCCGCTTCGCGTTCCAGATCCTCTGGCACTCGGCGATTCTCTACCTGCGTTACCTGCGCGATGTTCGCCAACGCGCCGATATGGTCGAGCAAGACCTGCACGAGTCGATTTCGAATGAAGCTTTGATGCGGTTGCTCAATATCGAAAAGAGCCTGGTCTACTTCACCACATCACTCAAGGCTAACGACATCCTGATCGGGCGGCTTGAGCATACGCGGCAGCTTGACATCCCCGACAAAGACCTGGACATCCTTGAGGACGTGGCCGTCGAATACCGGCAGGCGCTGGAGATGGCCACGATCCACAGCAACATCTTGACCGGCACGCTCGACACCTTCGCCTCGATCATCTCCAACAACCTCAACAACGTGATGAAGTACCTGACGTCCATCACGATCGTGCTGATGCTCCCGACGCTGGTCGCCAGCATCTACGGCATGAACGTGAAACTGCCGCTGGGCCCCCCCATGGACGGGAACCCCCACGCTTTTGCGATCCTGATGGGGCTTTCAATTGTGATTTCGATTTGTGCGGTGTTCGTCCTCTTACGAAAACGCTATTTTTAGTTCAGGAAGGATGCCCATATGGATTTCCTCAAAAGTAAGTATTCGTGGCTGACAGCCCCGCTGGTCTGGCTGGCCGGCGTAGCCACATTGATGTTGGTCTGGACCGTCGCAACGCCGGAATGGATACAGGCCCACTTCGACCATGACGGCGCCTCACCGGTCGAGGTCGCCACGGTCGGACTTTTTTTCTTCCAGATCGGTTTTCTCTGGCTGGTGCCGCCGATGCGCGCCTCGCGGATGCGCCCGTTCTGGCTCGCTGATTTCTCGCTGCTCACGTTCTTTGCGATCTGCCGTGAACTCGATTGGCACAAGCTCCTTGTGACGGCATCCGGCCTGCCCGGGGCCACGCGCGGCACGCCCTTCAAGATGAAGTTCCTCACCAACCCCAACAATCCGCTGGCTGACCGTATCATCGTGGCCGCCTGTTTTGCGGTTGTCATCCTGCTTTGTGCGGGAACCCTGCTCGTCTTCCTGAGAAGGTTGCTCTCCGGCCTTTTCAAGTTGCACCCGGTCTGCTGGTCCATGGGCTTTTTCGGCGGCACCATCATCTTGATTCAGATCACCGACCGCATGCCGTCCATCTTGCGCAAGGATTTCGGCATACGCATGTCCGACTCGCTGCATGCGTTGACAACGGCCCTCGAAGAGGGACAGGAACTGCTCCTGCCGCTTTTCATCGTCACCGCGGTGCTGCAGGCCCACTTCATCTACAATAACGAAGTTTCGGACGCCGCCCCGCTCGACCGCTTTAAAGCGATGTAACATCGGGAGACCTCCATGCGCGTGCTTGTGATCGAGGATGACCGGAAAATCCGGGAATTTGTCAGCCGCGGACTGCGCCAAGAGGGCCACACCGTCGAGACCGCCTCCACAGGCGCAGAGGGCCAAACACTCTGGCAAGCCCACCGCTACGACGCCATCGTGCTCGATATCATGCTGCCGGGAATCGACGGCCTCACCGTGCTCAAGCATTTGCGCAACAGCGGCGACCTCACCCCCGTACTGGTGCTCAGCGCCAAAATCGCCGTCGACGACCGGGTCTCAGGCCTCCAATCGGGTGCCGACGATTACCTGACCAAGCCCTTCTCATTCTCCGAACTCTCGGCTCGCCTGCACGCCATCACCCGCCGCACGGCAGCGACGCCGCAAACGGTTAAGACCGCAACGTCCTTGAACGCCGGCGACCTGCATGTGGATCTGCTGCGCCGCACTGTCGTGCGCGGCGAAAAAAAGATCGATCTCCAGCCGCGTGAATTCGCTCTTCTCGACCTGCTGATGCGCAATCCCAACCGTCCGCTCACCAAAACGTTGATCCTCGAACGCATCTGGAATTTTGATTTGGACCCCCAAACCAATATCGTCGACGTCCTGGTCTGCCGGCTCCGCAACAAGATTGATGCCGGCTTCGACAAGAAACTGATCCAAACCCTGCGCGGAGTCGGCTATGTTTTCCGGACGGAACAGTAAGACCTTCCGTTCCTTCGCTTTCTACCTGTGCCTGGGCTACCTCGTGGTCTATGCGCTCTGCACCGTCAGCGTCTATGTGCTCACCAGCCGCGTGATCACGCAATCCGCACGGGGGTTCGACCGGCAGGATGTCACCGCCGAAAGCGAAGAGCTGGTCGATCTCATCCAACAGAACACCGACGGCAACCTGCTGGCTGAACAGGTCACGTTGGAACGCTACCCTCCCTCCACCATTTTCATTGTGCGCGTCATCAACCGGCGCGGCCAGGTCGAATACACCATCACCTGGCCCAAAAAAATCGACCTGCCCGACTGGCGCGCCTACACGCCCCCGCAGGACGCCTCGTCCCTTCCGCCGGCCGGGCTGAGCGAGTATTACATCAAGCCCCTCGACCGCCACATCCAGATCCAAACCACCCTGCTCAAAGACGGGCGCGTCTTGCAGGTGGGCAAAGGGTCTTTTCTGGAGGTCGATCAAAAAAGCATGCTGGCCCGCATGCTGCTGGTCTTCGCGCTGCTCTCCACCCTTTTTTCAGCCCTTTCCGGCGTCTTCATGATGCTGATCACGCTACGCCCCATCCATCGCATCACCGACTCAATGAGCCGCATCATCGAAACCGGCGCCTTTGAGACCGGCGCGCCCCCCGTGAAAAGCCTGATCGCCGAACTCGACACCCTCGGCCGTCTCTTTACCGTCGTTACCGAAAAGTACGCCAATCTGATCCAGGCCATGCGCCAGACCATGGACAATGTCGCACACGACTTCCGCACGCCCCTCACCCGCATCCGCAGCGCGGCTGAACTGGCCTTGAACGGTCAGACGCCGTCCCCCGAATTGTGCGACACGCTGGCCGGCATCATTGAAGACTGCGACCGTGCCAAGCTCCAGTTGCAGAACCTGATGGACGCGCGAGAAATGGAGAGCGGTTTCGTTAAACTCAACATCCACCCCTTCAGCCTAACCCGACTGATCGACGAGATTCTTGACCTTTACGCCCTTGTTGCAGAAGAAAAAGAGATCTCGCTGAAGGCCGATCCGCCAGCCGAAGACACGCTCGTCCAAGGTGACCGGCCCCGCCTGGCGCGCGTCTTCGCCAACCTCATCGACAACGCCATCAAGTACACCCCTCAGCACGGATCAGTCAACATTTCCTTCACTGTGGGCGACACTGACATCACCACCTGTGTCCGCGACACCGGCATCGGTATTCCGCCGGAAGAACGTGCGCTTATCTGGCAGCGACTTTTCCGCGGCCGCCAGGCGCGGGAGTCGGAAAAAGGGCTGGGGCTGGGTCTCAACATTGTCCAGGTCATTGTCGCCGCCCACGCCGGTCAAGTACGGGTCGACAGTGCCCCCGCACAAGGCACATCCTTTTACGTCACCCTGCCGCGCGCGCGGCCGGTGCAGACCCACGCCTGACCCGCCGTTTTGATCCAAGCCGCTACTGTCAGGAGAAAACATGGCTCTCGCACGCACAATCGGACTCTGCTGCGCATGCAGCGCCGCGCTGTATGCTGCCGCGCAATCGCTCGCCACGCAGCGCGGCGGCGTAACCTTTGACACCGCCTCCGAAGCGCCGGTCGTGCTGGCGCCGCCGCCGGTGCGCGCCGACGGCGACCTCGTGATGGCCTCGCTTCCGGTGGTCTGCGAGCCGATCCGCTTCCATTTGACCTTCGGGACCGGCGGCCGGTACGGCCCTTACCCGCTGGCCCATCACGCCCGCATCGGCCCGCCGCACGCCGCGTATCTGCTGAACCTCGTCGATCAGGGGCGAGGCTTCACGCTGACCGCCCCGCACGCGACCAACACGGTCCACGGGCCTTTTGCGGCAACCAACGGCGCCTCCGTCCGCCTGGGCCCGGCCGAGATGACGTTCGCGCGTGTCGCGCCGCTCCTGACCGTGACGCTCGCGCATCCCGACCGCATCAGCCAGCTCCCGCTGATCGGCATCGCGCCCGACTCGCCCGCGCTTGAGCGCGACCTGCACGTGCTGCGCGCCAAGTACGCCGCGCTCGCCAACCGCGTCGACGCCGAGACCGCGGATGTCTTCTTCCATGGCGTGCCGCGCGTCACGACGCGCCGCTCGGGCACGATCGTCTCGCCGACCGTCAGCCCCTCACAGCGCGACAAGCAGAACGCCGCGCGCGGCGCGGAGCTGAGCGCCGTGCGCTTCCTGGAAACCCTGATACAGCAGCACTTCCGCATCCGGTCGCAGGCCATGACCGGCCCGCTGGGCTGGCAGTTCACCATGCCCCCGGGCGACTACCTCTTCTGCGCGATGCAAAAAGTCAAAGACCCCCGGGCTACGGGGGTCTCTGGGCTGGCGACCGCCATCTGGTGGACGCCTTTCACGTTTGACGGCGAACACCCGCTCGTGCTCACGCTCACCGCCGACAACGCCATCACCTGGCGCGACGTGTTCGTGCTCGAACGCGAGTGACGGGCACCGCCTACTACTTGTTCGCGCGCGCCTTGTTGATCGCCGCCGCCTGCTTGCCGATCTCTTCGACCGTCTTGCCGTTGGCCTTGGCGATCGCCGCGTACCCGAGCTTGCGGTCCGCGTTCTCGGCATTGACCAGCGCGGCCTTGGCCGCATCGAGACCGGCCTTGGCCGCGAGATAACCGTCTGAGCCCTCTGACGCCTCGCCTGCCTTCACAAGCTGCACGACCTGCGCGTTACGCGCCTTGCGACGGGCTTTCGCCTCCGCAAGGTCATCCGCCTGCGCCACGCAGGCCACGCCCACCAGCACCGCCATCACGACGCCCATCATCGCTCTCATCGTCCTCATGTCTGCCATCCTTTCCCGGCCGGGCCGTTAGTCAAGGTTCAAGAAATCTTCCAGTTCCTTCTGCACCTTCAGGTTCACATCCATCGTGATGTGAATCGGCTTGATCTCATGCTGCGTCTTGACGGACAGACAACCGCCCGCCGTCAACGCCAACAGGACCCCCGCCACCACCGCTCTTCTCGCTCTCTTCATGCGTTCCTCTCCTTCCTGAAAATCGCCGCTCAGCCGCTTACTGGCGCGACACGTCCAATCCCATGTTCACCAGTTTCTCCAACGGCCCGTGCAGATTCAAGTTCAAATCCACCGGCGCCGGCCATGCCTTGTCATTCGACTTGCCGACCAGCTTGATCCGCAGCGTGCCCTCGCCATCCGCCCGCGGCTCCAAGTCCAGCTTGAGCGTATTGAAATCCAGATCGCTCAGCGCCTTCGCCAACGGCTCCTGCACCTCTCCCTTGATCCCCGACCGGTCCAGCAGCGACCGCATCTGCGCGCTGTCCTCGAGCCGCAGCGAACCGCCCTGACCCGGCAGCGAATAGAGAAAGCCGGGCGCGAGCCGCACGTGTCCCGCGTCGATCCCCACCGGGAAACGTCCGTACAGTACCCCTTCCATCCGCCCCTTGAAAGGCATGATCATCATCAGCGCCTCGCCCAGGTCGATGCGGTCGGCATAAACCACAAACTCATCGCGCGGACGCGCAAACTCCCAGTTCACCGAGTAGGCGTTGAGACTGCCTTTGCACCAGCCGACCTCCGCGCGGTCCACAAAGATCCCGCGGCGCGTCACCTGAAAATCGACGCGCCCCCGGTCGAAACGCACGTTGCCGGCTTTCGCATCAGTAAACGAGACAAAGGGGCTTTCTATTGTCCGGAAGATCACGCCCGCCACGAACGGCACGTCGGCCGTCACGCCGCGCACCTCCGCTCGGCCGCTGCGCAGCCAGCCCTCGCTGACGCGCACACGCCCGGTCACATGCGGGCGCACGCCCAGAAAGCGCACGATCGCCTCGGCGGCGACGCGCCCGCCGACCTCGGCCCCGCTCGCCTTGTCGCGGATCAGAGCTGCGAGCGTGCCCTCCGGCTCCAGCGCGGTCTCGGGCAGCGTGACCGTGAGCACCGCCGAGCGCGGCTCATGCAGCGGCACCCGCGCCGCCGCCTGCACGCGCAGCGCGCTCTCCGCGAGCCGCAGCGCAAGCTGCGCCGTGACCGCGCCGCCCCCGGCCGACCACGCCATCCCGTCCGGCTCCACCTCCACACCCTGCACCGCCAGCCGCTGCCAGGCCAGCCGCTGTCCCGGGCGGAACGCCAGACCGTCCGCCGCCGACCAGGTGAACGGCAATTCCGCGCAGGCCTGCTCCAGCCGCGCCTGAGGGCCGCCTGCGGACCAGGCGTTGCTGACGGCGAGCGTCACATCAGCCGCCCACTGCGGCCGCTCCGTACGCTTAAACGCCGGAATCTCAAACTGTACGCCAAGCCGCTCCGCACCGGCCGTCACCGCGCGGTTCGTCGAAGGGCCGGCTTGCGCCGTGACCTCCCGCGCCCAGACCGCGCCGCGCGCCGCCAGGCTATCGGCGCTGTAACGGATCTCGGCCGTGCCGCCCAATCGCCCCGTCACCTGCGCCTGCTGCTGCGTCCAGGCCGCCGCCGCTTCGGGCAGCTTCAGCGCGATGCGCCAAACCGGATTGGACGCCAGGCCGTCCACCACGGCCTCGCCCTCGAAACGCACGCGGCCGTCCTCCAGCGCAATCGGCAGTTTGGCCAGGGCACGCTTCTCGCCCAGATGCCCGGCAAACGTGCCATGCGCCTCCGCGTAGGGCGGCTGCGCCGTCAGCGTCGCATCGACGCTGCCTGTGAGGGTCACAGCATCGCGGAAGAGATAGCCGTCCTCCAGCGCGATCTCGCAGCGCACGGCACCCGGCTTGGAGGCTTCAATGGCGGCCTCGCCGACCACCCGCACCGCTTTGGCGCCGACATAGGTGCCGGAGATCGGCGCGGACGAACGCAGCGCCTCGGCCGCGTACCGCACCCGTCCGTCCCAGGCGCCGAGCGGCGGGCGCGCCACCTCGGCGTCGACCTTCAGCGTGCCGCCGTCCGAGAAGAAGATCGGCACGAGCGGCAGCACGCGCGGCAGCAGCTTCGCGATTGAGCGGCCCGGCAGATCGCTCTCGATCGAAGCGTTCAGCCGCTGGCCGGTCCCGTCCTGCCGCAGCCGCGCCGTACCGCGCAGACTGAGCATCCGCCCGCGCTCCTGCGCCGCCGCGAGCCCCTCGCCCCAGGCCAAGCCCGACAGGCCGGCGCTGAGCCGGACCTGCACATCCTGCGGCGTCCCGGAAGCGTCGAACCGCACGCTCTGAAACACCGCATGCGCCTGGCGCAACGGCAACTCGTACCGGCTGCCGCGCCCGAGTTCCGCCGAGAGCTGGAACGGCAGAACGTTGGTCCACGACACCACCGCGAAATCGCCCCGCGCCGTCAGGCTGGCCCCCGCCCCCGGCTCAACCTCCCAGCGCGACAGCGCGGCGGGCGCCAGGCGGCGGGCGGTCGCCAGGCAGCCGCCGAGATCGGGGAGCGTGAGTTCCGGCGCCACCGTGACCGCGCCGTGCGCGGGGTCCGCGCTGCCCGACATTTTCAGCCGGAACAGCGTGCCGGTGGCGGTGCCTTCGCCCTGCGCCTGCCCCCAGAACCGATAGCGCCCGTCGGCCTCGGCGACACCGCCGCCCGAGAACGCGAGGCGGGCCAGCGGCACCGCCGGAGCAGACGGCGCCGCCACCGCGATCTGCACATCGCGCAGGGTGGCCATCCAGAACGAAAAGGGCGGCGCATCGGTTGCCGGCTTGGGGCGTGCCCCATCCGTGCGGGCGGCGGCTTCCAGCAGCGGTTTCAGGCGTTCGGCCAGCGGCGACACCCACACCCCCTCCTGGACCAGAACGGTTGTACGCACCCCCTGCACGTGAAGGCGCTCGACGTGACGGCGCCGCAGGTCGCCCGGCGCGACATACAGGTCGATCCGGTCAACTGCCGCGAGCGGCACCGGCCCCTCGCCCCACCGCACATCGCGCAGCGTCAGCCGCCACGGCGAGAGCGCGGTCAGCCGGAAGGAAAGATCCTCGATGCCCTGGCGCGCCAGCAGCGCGCGCACCGTGCGAGTCGCCACGTTGACACGCCGCAGCCAGAGCGTCACCGCCGCGAGCGCGACACTGATCGCCACCACACCCGCACTGATCAACACCCAGCGGGCCATGCGCTTGAAACGGGAATGAAGCCTTGCCATCAACTCCGCCATCCTATCAAAAAAGTGTTTCAAGGTCGGCCCCGAACGTTCGACCAGACACGCTCAAACCCGATCTCCCGTTTAACGGAAAGCCCTCAGCGCGGGTGCGCCGCGACTGGTCGATGGAGAAACTTTCAACGCTCAACGTTCAACTCTCAACTCTCAAGCCTCAAGTTATGGACGGGAGATAACATACGCTGCAGTATACGCCATATGCGCAGCGGCTGTCCGCTCTAATCGTACCGGAAGGGGTAAGCGGTCGGTGGCTGGTGGTCGGGGTCGGCAGACGAACGCGAGAAATGGCGGAAACGGGGCGGCACAGGCTGGTGTACCGACTTCAGTCGGCCTAGCCCGCACCCGCCGGCTAAAGCCGGTACACCAACAGTGCCCATGCCACCGCGCCTTCCGATTCTCCTCGCACGCACCTGCCGGCTAAAGCCGGTACACCAACAGGGTCCATGCCACCGCGCCTTCCGATTCTCCTCGCACGCACCTGCCGGCTAAAGCCGGTACACCAACAGTGCCCATGATCCCGCGCCTTCCGATTCTCCTCGCGCACACCTGCCACACCCCCACCAACCGATTACCCGGAAGGGGGACATGAAAAACAGCAAGAAACAGTTTGCCACGCATACCGATATCATATACGATGAAAAATATGTATTTGATGCACACGGTGCCAGATTTTGAGGATTTCGATTAGGGCGGCGGAAATTTGGAAAAGACCGGGAGCGACATCACGTCATGCCTTTGAAGGAGAATCTGCCGATCATGAAAAAACGTAAGATGCCGATCTATAAGACGGAGAATGCGGCACTCAAGGTGCTGCTGATGAAAAACGGCCATTCCACACTATTCATGGCCACAGCGGTGTTCGCGGCCACTTGCTTCGTCACGCCGGCATCCGGTTCGCTGATGTCCTGTCTTGAGGCATACTATTCATTCGATTTGCAAGACGGCGCCGACACCTCTGGAAACGCTCTTAACGTCACCTTGTTCGGAGGTGTGGCTTTTGAGGCTGGTCTGATGGGCTACGCGCTGGCACCCAACGGCAACAACGCTCAATATGCCGCCCGAACCATCAGCGATCCTTCCCTTAACTTCGGGACGGGCGATTTCACCATCCAGGCATGGGTTAAGTACAACAACACAGCCGGCGAACAGATTCTACTGGAAAAGTTCAGTGGTATTTCCGGCCCCGGCTGGACATTCACAAAACTCAAAGACAATATATTTGCATTCGCGAACGATTTGGGGAGCATTCCCGTCGTCAAATCTGATGTTCAGACAATCCCGACCAACGTCTGGCACCATATGCTCATCAGGCGGACATCGGGAACCTATGAGTTGTTTTACAACAATGTTTCGATTGCCACGGTCACAAGTGAGAACGGATCGAGCAGCGACTACCCGCTGCTCATTGGACGCCGCAATGCCACCGATGGGCGCGATTTCTCCCTGGAAGGCAGCATTGACGAGATCGCCATCTGGTCACGGTCTCTTTCCTACGCAGAAATCGAAGCTCTGTATAACGATGGGGAAGGGTTGGCGATCACAGAGCCCAAGGTCACAATTACTGGAATCGACGTAAG
>JAGOBZ010000332.1 GCA_017999015.1 Kiritimatiellia bacterium | reverse complement strand
CAGCGTCGCGATCACCGGCTGCGCCAGGTAGGCGGTGAGTTCCTGGATCAGCGGCAGAAAGGACTGGCGCGCCACCAGGTTGCCGGCCGTGCGGTCCAGAGGCACAAAGAGCTGCGCCACGCGTCCCTTGCCGAGCGCGCGCTCCGCCAGGAAGGCGCTGCCATTTTGAAGGCGGCCGACCACCCCGGCCGTCTCGTTGCTCTCCAACGCCTGACGGTAGCACTCGATCACGGCATCGGCCAAGTCGCCGGATTCGCGGAAAAGCGCCAGCGCGGGATGTCGGAAGGTGTCGGACGCGATCTTGACGGCGGCCTGCGCGTGGGCGGGGGCCACGGTCACGCACGTGCCGAGCGCCAGCGGCGCGACCGGCTCGCCCTCGCTCTGCCAACCGTTGAAGAACGCGGGGTCGGCACGCGCACCATGGATCAGCAGCAGGCTGCCGCCGCGGCGCACGAAATCGGCGAGCTGCGCGGCCTGCTCGGCGGGCAATGACGGCACGTCGGCCAGCACCGCCACCGCGTAACCGGTGAGCGATCGCTTGAGGCCTAACCCGCTCACCGCCGTCAGTTCCGGCTCCATCAGGAAACGTTCGCGTTCAGGGCCCGCGCCGCGTTTCGACGCCTCGCGCAGCAGCTCCTTGGCCGAGGGCATCAGCCCCAGCGCCACATATCCGCCGGCGCGGTCGAACAGCCGCACGGCGCGGCCGTCGTCCACCACCAGTACCTTGAGCGTGCGCATGACCTGGATCACGCGGCGCATGGTGTCGTCCGAGGCCAGCTCATCCTCCGCAACGACGCGCGCCTCGACCACCTGCGCACCGGGCGTGTCGAACCGGTGGAGGAAGGAAACCACGCGCTCGCTGCCCGGCTCCATCTGGCCCACCGAACGGTCGACCTTCTCCGGGCCGCCCGCGTGCAGCGTAACGCGGGCGGGCGTGACCGCCTCGCGGCCGGTGTTGGCCAACGTCACGTCGACGCGCACGTCGCGGTCCGTACCGACCACCGGCCGTGAAAAGGCAACGTCTTTGAGGGTCAGATTGCGGATGCCCTGCGGCAGGTCCAGCACGCGCACAAAGACGCGCGGCTTGGCGGGCAGGCGCGCGAACGCCTCGTCCAGAAACCGCCAGCTCTCGAGGTCGTCGGTCTGCCACCCCTCGGACTGTCCATCGCCGATCAGGATGATCTGTTTGGCGGCCTGGCTGCCCTGCGCCAGCGACGCCGCAGCGGCTGCGAGCGCGTCGGGCGCG
Organism: Kiritimatiellia bacterium; assembly: GCA_017999015.1. Lineage (GTDB taxonomy): Bacteria > Verrucomicrobiota > Kiritimatiellia > RFP12 > UBA1067 > DUPH01. Next base: position 2,891 of record JAGOBZ010000332.1, on the reverse strand, counting down.
CGCAGCACGCCGTGGACTGGGATCGCCTGTTCCAGCGCGGTCTGCACATATTTGCGGTCGGTAACCGGCGCGGGCACGAGCGGGTCCGGCACCGCGCCGGCCACGATCACGCTGAACGCCACGCCGCGCGGCGCCTCCTCAACCAGGCGCGCGGCCTCTTTCAGCGCGCGGCTGAAGTTGCTCTCGCCGTTCACTTCCAGCGTCATGGAGGACGAGCCGTCGATGACCAACGCCACATCGCGGGCGGCGCCGCCGGCGAAGCGATTGAGGCTGAGGCGTTTTTCCAGCAGGATCGACGCGGCGCTCAGTCCCAGGCAGAGCAGGCAGGCCAGCCACGCCAGCACCTGCCAGCGGCGGTAGCGGCCCAGCGCGAAGCTCATGCCGAAGAAGACGATACCCAACAGTCCCAACGGCAGCACGAGCCACCAGGGGAAAGAGGAGCCGGCCGGCACGAACGGACGCGCCATCGCCAGCACCGCGCAGCCGGCGATCAGGCAGCGCGCGGCCAGCAGCAGCATCTCTTCCAGCAGCAGGCTGCGGCGGCGGCTCATCAGGCTGTCCATCAGGAAGCGCATCGCGCCCCATTTGATCTCCCGCGCGTTGCGGCGGTTGAACAAGTGGATGATCACCGGGATCGCGATTCCGGCCAGCCCCAGCAGCAGATATGGATGGAGAAACAGCATGACGCGGTTTAGACTCTAACCTCTCAGTGACAGGTATTCCGCCAACGCCTGATCGTACGGCACGCGCGTGTTCATGCGCACGTAATCGATCTTGAGGCGGCCGCACGCCGCTTCGATCTCGGCCAAGAACGCACGCATGCGCGACAGGTAGGTCGCGCGGATGGTGCGCGGGTCGATCGGCAGACGGTTGTCGGCGCACTCGAGATCTTGGAATTTGGTGTACGCTTCGAACGGGAAGGTCAGCTCCTCTTCGGCGACGACATGAAAGAGCAGCACCTCGTGGCGGCGGTAGCGGAAGTGATGCAGCGCCTGGACAAGCGCGGCGGGATCGTCGTACAGGTCGCTGAGGATCACCACCAAGCCGCGGCGCGGAATACGCTCCGCAATGTCGTGAAAGATGTCGGCCAGGCCGGTCTCGCCGCCCGGCTCGGTCCGGTCCAGCGTTTCGAGGATGCCGCGCACCTGGCTGGACCGGGCGCGGGCCGGCAGGTAAGCGCGCAGCGCGGTATCGAAGGTGACAAGCCCCGCGGCGTCCTGCTGGTTGACCAGCAGGTAGCCGAGCATGGCCGCGATGTACTGCGCGTAGGCGAACTTCGAGAGCGGCCGGCCGTCGCGCGGCGCGGCCGCCTCGCCGGCATAGGCCATCGAGCCCGAGGCGTCCAGCAGCAGCGTGGCGCGCATGTTGGTCTCTTCGATGTACTGCTTGATGAAGTAGCGGTCCTTGCGGGCGAGCACGCGCCAGTCCAGATTGCGCAGATCGTCGCCGGGCGTGTACTGCCGGTGCTCGGCGAACTCGACCGAGAAGCCCTTGAAGGGGCTCTTGTGCTTGCCGGAGATAAACCCCTCGACCACGCCGCGCGCCGACAGCTCGCAGCGGCCAAGCTTGGCCAGTGCCTCGGGCGGCAGAAATCGCATGTAGGAGGGCGTGCTCATCGTAAGGGGCCGTCGGCGGCGGGGACGCGCGGCCCGCAGTCCGCCGCGCACGGGCGAGGCGGGTTACACGTCCAGGTTTTCGGAAGGGCGCAGGCGTTCCAGCAGCCGGGCGATGACCGTTTCGCTCTTGACCCCGGCCGCCTCGGCATTGAAGGTGGTGAGCACACGGTGGCGCAGCACAGGATAGGCCACCGCCGCGACATCCATCGTGGTGGCGTGGGTGCGTCCGTGGATCGCCGCGCGCGTCTTGGCCGCCGTGATCAGGCTGATGCCCGCGCGCGGCCCGGCGCCCCAGGCGACCATCTCGCGAACGAAATCCGGAGCCTCGGGCTGGGCGGGACGGGTGGCGCGCACCAGATCGCGCGCAAAGTCGATGACGTGCTCCGCCACCGGCACGCGCCGCACCAGCTCCTGCATCTGCAGGACCTGCGCGGCATCCAGCACCTTCTCGACCGCCGCGCTCTGCGGGCCGGTCACCTGGCGGATGATCGCGCTCTCCTCCTCCTTGGCCGGATAATCGACGATGATGTTGAAGAGGAAACGGTCGAGCTGCGCCTCGGGCAGCGGATAGGTTCCCTCCTGCTCGATCGGGTTCTGCGTGGCCAGCACGAAAAACGGCTCGGGCAGCGCGTAGTTCTCGCCGCCGACCGTGACCCGGTGCTCCTGCATCGCCTCGAGCAGGGCCGCCTGGGTTTTGGGCGGCGTGCGGTTGATCTCGTCGGCCAGCACCATATTGGCGAAGATCGGGCCTTTGACGAAGCGGAACGCGCGGCGTCCGGTCGTGTGGTCCTCCTCCAGAACATCCGTGCCGGTGATGTCGCTCGGCATGAGATCGGGCGTGAACTGGATGCGCTTGAAGCTCAGGTCCAGCGCGCGGCTGATTGTGCTGATCAGCAGGGTCTTGGCGACCCCCGGCACGCCGACCAGCAGCGCGTGGCCGCGGCTGAAGACCGCGATCAGGACCTCTTCGATCACCTTGTCCTGGCCCACGATCACCCGCGCCAGTTGCTGCTTCATACGCGCGCACTGCTCGCGCATCGCCGCGATCGCGGCCGCGTCGCCCTGTGCGGAACCCGGATTCTCAGACATCGCTCGATCCTCCCCTCGGTATTTGATCGGGAATGGTATACCCGATTTCAAATCAGGTCAAATGCTTATGCACTTGGCTAAGGTTCTTTCAAGCCGGCCAATGTTTGCGGAGGTTTGCCCGATGCGATCCCCAGAAGCGTTTGGAAGGCCGCCATCGGCGTCTTTCTCCGATTGAACCGGAAGACG
>JAGOBZ010000331.1 GCA_017999015.1 Kiritimatiellia bacterium | reverse complement strand
TCGCGCGTGGCGAAGACGATGTCGAGGATGTAGTCGCCGACCTTCTCGTCGCAATACACCTGCTCCAGCGTGTCGCGCAGCGCCTGCACGTCGGCGGCGGTGATGACGGCCTTGACCGGCGCGGGCGGCTTCTGGGCGAAGCGGTTCATGATGCGGCGCTCGTCATCGCGCGACGGATGGGTGATGATGCATTTGAGCATGAAGCGGTCGACCTGCGCCTCGGGCAGCGGATAGGTGCCCTCCTGCTCGATCGGGTTCTGCGTGGCCATGACCAGGAAGGGCGCGGGCAGCGTGTAGGTGTGCTCGCCGATCGTGACCTGGCGTTCCTGCATCGCTTCGAGCAGGGCGCTCTGCACCTTGGCCGGGGCGCGGTTGATCTCGTCCGCCAGCAGCAGGTTGGTGAAGACCGGCCCCTTCTTGGGCGTGAAGGTCGCGTCCTTGGGGTTGTAGATCATCGTGCCGATCACGTCGGCGGGCAGCAGGTCCGGCGTGAAGGAGATGCGCTGGAACTGCAGGCCGAGGGCGTCCGCCAGAGTCTTGACCGAAAGGGTCTTGGCGAGGCCCGGCACACCCTCGAGAAGGATGTGCCCGCCGGTGATCAGCGCGACGATGAGGCGATCGATCAGCTTCTCCTGCCCCACGATCACCTTGTTGACTTCCTGGCGGATCGCCGTCAACGTCTCGGCCTGCGCCGCGATCAGGTTGGTGGTTTTTTCTAAGTTCATTTGTCTGCTTTTTCGTCTTCTTTCTTGGGCTCTTCCTTGGGCTTGACGAAATCGGCGCGGCTCTTGGTCATGTTCTCCGCGCTGTAGGAAGAAACCGTGTAGGCCCATTTACCGGACTTGGCGTTGAAGGCGTCCACCTTCTTGGTGATTTCGGCGTTTTCTGTCTCGTTCGTGCCGGCCGGCGTGAAGGCGGCGCTCAGACGGATGTAGCGGTCGGTGCCGCCTTCGGCGACGCCGCCGACCTTGGCTGTGTAGCGCTCGCCGCTCTTGAGGGCGACAGTGAAGACCGCGCCGGTGGTCAGGCCGAGCTGCGCGTCGTTGAGGGCGGGATCGACGACGGTGTTGAAGTTAAGATAGCTGAGCGCAGACTCGACGCTGTAGGTCTTGGAGGTGTCGAGTTCTTCTTTGGCGCCGAGACCGTCCAAGGTCCAGGTGCCGTCCTTCTTGGCGAGCTTGACGGTTTTGCCGTCGCGCGTCATTTCGGCGGACGTGACGTCGGCCGAGGGCACCGAGGCGATCTGCGTCTCGGTCCAGCTCTTGGCGTCGCCGTCAAAGGCGTCGAGCGAATCCTTGACGAGCACCACGGTGTCGCTGCCGTCGGCCGCGACATAGCGGCCGTCCGGATACCCGCCTCCGCCGAACTGCGCCATCTCGCCCGCAGGCTGACGCATGTGTTTGTCGCCGAGGCGCAGCGTAGCGAGCGATTTGCCGGCGGCGTCCTGCAGGTCGACCAGGGCAGGATTCTCCAGCTTCTTACCAGAGGCCACGTGGCCGGCCTTGAGGTCGGTGAGCTTGAGCAGGTTCTCGCGGATCTTGGCGATGTCGGCGGGATAGCCGTACAGCGACTCGATGACCCAGCCCGCGTCGGTGCTGGCGAGCACGAGTTTTTTGTCGGCGGGGCCGGCCTCGATCTTCGCGACCGCGCTGAGATCGAATTTCTTGACCACGGGCTTACCGACGAGCGAGGGGGTCTTTACCTTCTTGCTGGAGCTGCTGAGGTAGGCGAGGCCGACCAGCACGGCCGCGGCAGCAGTGAGCGTGACGAGTTTCTTGTTGGTCATGGTGAGAGTCCTTTGTAAGCGGTGAAAGAGGGGTGCCGGCGGGCGGGCGCGGCGGCCCGCCCGCGTACGCGCTTCAACGTTTCCTGCGCCGCAGGCCGCGGAAGAGGCCGAAGCCGATCACCAGCAGCGGGAGCAGCGCGATGTTCACGACTTTGAGGGAGAGCCCGAGGCGCTCGATGTCCTTGTTCAGGTTCTTGCGGACCTCTTTGAGCTGTTTGCGCGTCTCCGCCTGAGTCTTGCGGAACTGCTCCAGCTCGGCCTGCTGTTCCTTGGAGAGGATCAGGCGCTCATTGCCGCTCTTCTTCTGCTGGAGGTCGGCGAGGCGCTGCTGGGTTTCCTGCAGGGCGGCCTCGAGGCGCTCCTCTTCGGCCTGCCACTGCTTCATGGCCTTGACCTCAAGCTGGTCGACCTTGACGAACGGGCGGTTGAACTGGCCGCGCGACCTCACGCCGATCAGCTCTTCGCGGCCGGCGAATTGCTCGACCGTGTTGCCGAAGAGCGTCAGGTTGTCGTTGATCGGCTGCGCGATCTGGCCGAAGAGCGAGTTCATGACCTGCACGCAGAAGCGGTCGTTCAGGAAGTCGGCGTCACCGAAGATCATGACCGTGCTGGTGCCGGAGGTCAGGTGGGCGGGCGCGGCATTGGTGGCGGCGGCCGCGGTCCCGTTGGTCGAGAGGCCGTCCGGGAAGGCGGTCTTGAAGGTGCCCTGCAGGCGCGCGGCGAGCGTGCGCTGGGCACCGTCGGGCTTGAGCTGGGCGCGCATGGCGCTCATGCCGAACTGCGCGTTCATCTGGTCCACCAGGCAGGCGTTGTCCTTAGAGGTTGTGATGAGCGGCGTGAAGGTGATCTCTTTGGGCGTGTTGGCCGAGAGCGCGCCGGCGAAGGGCAGCATCACCTGCGAAAGCTGCGCGGTGAGCAGGTCGTCCTTCGCCATGTTGGGGGTGCCCAGCGAGAGGAAGGCGGGGTTGTCTTCCACGCGGCCGTTGCCGGAGTTGAGCTTGGTGGCGGCGCTCAGGTCGGCGGCGATCTTGGCGGTGTCGAAGGTCACGCCCCACGCGTCGAACAGCTTGCCGAGGGTGGAGGGGCCGGCCTGTCCGCCGCCCATCTGCATCATCATCGGGTTCTGCTGCTGGTTGGCCTCGAAGTCCGCGATGTTGAAGGGATCGACGCAGACGATCAGGCGGCCGCCGCGCAGCACGAACTGGTCGATCGCGAAGAGCGCCTTGTCCTCGAGGTTCTTGGGATGCACCACGATCAGCGCCTTGATGTCCGCGTCGATCGCCTCGGCGTCGGCCTGGATCTCGCGCACGGTGTAGTCCTTGCGCAGCTCGCGGAAGGCGGTCCAGCCCTGATCCTGCTGCTGGCGGCGCATCATCATCATCGGATTCTGCGGCGCGCCGAGCACGCTCAGGCTGCTGAGCACGCCGATGACCGGCTTCTCGGGCCAGGCCACGCGCGTGATCAGGCGGGTGATGTCGTACTCCAGGGTCGCCTCGGTGCGCGGGTTGAAGCCGGGGATGACCGCCTCGGTCTCGCCGCAGACCGCGACCAGGCCGAAGTAAACCGGCTGGCCGAACGGGTTGGTCTGCTGCGGCTCGATGCCGTAGCGCTGCGCCCACTCCTCGGAATCCGAGTCGGGTTTCGGGTCGTAGGCCTCGAGCGCGACGCGGCCCTTGCCGGCCAGCTCGTACTCTTTGAGCAGGTCCTGCACCTGGTTGGCGTAGGTCTTGAGGCCCATCGGCATCTCGGCCGACGACGCGCTGAAGTAGAACTTGAGCGTCACGTCGTTCTCGAGTTTGCCGAGCACCTGTTTCGAGCCGGTCGAGAGCGTGTAGAGCCGCTCGGCGGTCAGGTCGACGCGCAGGCGCAGGTTGGCGATGATCAGGTTGGCGGCGCCGATGATGACCAGCAGGACCAGCAGTCCCGCGAGGCCGGTGCCGAAGCGTGAGAGAAGATTCGATTTATTCGCAGACATAACAGACTCCAAGGAAGTTCAGTATCAGGAGGCTTTGCGGTTGTCGGTGACCACGTGCGCGGCGGCCAGCATGAAGACCATGACGCCGACGTAGTAGCCGATGTCGTAAAAGTCAATCACGCCGCGGCGCATGGCGTCGAAGTGCTGCATCAGGCTGCACGACGCGACCGCGTTGACGACGCCGGCCGGCACGCCCCAGCCCGAGACGGCGTTGATCACGGGATCGAACCCGATGATCAGCAGGAAGAGGCAGATCGCGAGGGCGATCACAAAGCCGATCACCTGGCTGCGCGAGAGCGCCGAGGCGAACACGCCGACCGCCACGCAGGCGCCGGAGAGCAGCAGCGAGCCCAGATAGCCGCAGAAGATGCCGCCCAGGTCCGGATC
>JAGOBZ010000330.1 GCA_017999015.1 Kiritimatiellia bacterium | reverse complement strand
GCCGTATCCCATCCGACGATCGCGCGCCGCGGCGTATCGACCATGTCCACGCGCATGTCGGGCTTATCGTCGGGCAGGCCGGGCTTTTCGAGTTCTGCGACATAGAGGGGTGTCGGCCAACTCATTTCGGCCCAGGTGTCTTTCTTCTCGCGCGTGTCGATCGCGTCCGTCAACACCAGCACGCCCGCCAGTTCCTGACCGCGCAGGCGCTCAAAAAGCCGGTTTAAACTCAGGTTGAGGTGCGTGGATTTTCCTTCAGGTTTGATAGTGCCGAGCTGCTCGAGACCGACAGGCGAGTCAAGGTCGGCGTGGAAGGGATAGACTTCAAGCAGGCAGGAAGCGCGCAGTTTTTTTACCCAGTCAGCCTTGTTCATCAGCGCCATGGCCGCTTCCCACCGGGTGCGCTGGGCACTCTCGTCGTTACGCTGGCTCATGGAACCTGAGATGTCCAGCAGCACGATGAATCGCGGCTTGATGACTTCGGTGAGCGCGCTTTTCTTGCCTGGCAGCAGCAGCACCCAGAAAAAGGCCAGCAGAAAGAGCAGGCGCAGGCCGAGCAAGGCGAAGCCGGTTGACGAGCGCGGCAGGTAGCGCCATGCGGTGAAGGCCACGATGGCAAGCGAAACCACCAGCGCCAGAAGAATCATGGCGCCCGAGATGCTGTTTTCAAAAATCCATTCTGCGGTAGGCATATCAGAAGTGCGAAAGGGTGTCGGGTGAAGCATCAGGAGGTTACGACTTTGCCGGCGAGGTCAACCTGCATCTTCTCGGTCGCGCCGGTTTGGGTACGAAGCGCACGGTTGGCGATCCACCATTCAAGCAGGGTAAGTAGCAGCGCGATCCAAAGGAAGACCTCCGCCAGGGAGCGCCCGTTGCGGTGTTCGTCAATCAGACGCAGTAATTCTTCGGGGTCGCTGGCGTTCAGCAACTTTTTGAAACCGGTCCATTCGGCGAGTTCGTCCGCGCTCGCGGGGGTCAGATGCGATTCGGAACGGTCCGTGTTGACGGCCAGCACAGGCTCCGGTTCGGCCGCGCCGGCCTTGGCGCGCGTGTAGATTCCCGGTTCTGTGAGGGCGTCGATGAAGAAGGCCCGGTTGCCGTTGTCCTTGACCTGTAAGGGTAGGCCGGACGGCATGCTGATCGCGTCGTCATCACGGTAGTTGGGGACCGCCTCGTTGACCGGCAGTTGAGCGCCCAGGGTGAGGTGCGGCGGCTGAACGGATGCGCCCGCGCCTTGACGGATGAGCTGGTGCACAACCGGCAGAAAGAACGCGGTGAGCGGGAAGGTGCTCGACTCACGGTTCGCACCGACGGTAAAGAGAAAGACCCGCCCGCGGCCTACGGCACGGCCTGTCAGGAAGGGCTGGTCGTCACCGGCCGTAACCAGCACGGCTGCACCTTCCTGAAGCTCACCGAGTGTCATCGCTCGCTTGAGGGCCACTGTCGGCACTGTGCCCGGCGGCAGCGGAAGGCTGAAGGTCACCACTTGTCCTTCTTGATTCGGAATGCGCTTGAGCGGGCGCGCGGCCATGTCGATCGGCAGGTCAACGGTGCCGGTCGGGTAGGCCGGCAAGACTTTCAACTCGGTATAGGCGTTGACTTCCGCGCGGTAACCGGGAAACACCACGACCACGCCGCCGTTTTTCGCATACTCCTCGACACGCAGAATCGTCTGGCCGTCCAGCGGGAAGGCATCGCAGAGGAACAGCGCCTGGTAATCGCGCAAGTCGATCTGCGCGAGTTCGGCCGCTTCCGTCTGCTTGACACTCTCGTCGGCGGCGCCGGGGGCTAGAGCCGCCTTGAGGTAGCGCGTGGCGTCCTGGGGGCCTGCGATCAGAACGGGAAGCTGCTTGCGCACGCGGATCAAGAATTGAAAGGCGTCGTCCTCCGGCAACGCATCCAACGGCGTGGTGACGGTGGCGACATGCACGCCCGGCTCAAGACCGCCGAGCACAAAATCGACGACGGCTTCGGTGTCTGCTTCTGTCGTGATGCTGCGGCGTCCGCGCTCCTGTCCACCGATGTCCACGGCGACCGTGACTTGCTTGGCGGTGCCTGTGCGTCCGACGCGGACGTTCAGGCGGGCGGTTTGGCCGGCCAGCATCAGGGCGGGCGAGACCTTGACATCGGTGGGGCAGGCGTTATCAGGCTGCAGGGCGCCGGCCAGCAGGGCGAAGAAGGACACCTTGTCGCGTTGCTCGCGCGTGATGCGGAACCGTGCGTCACCGCTCGCGGTATCCTCCGGGGGGGCATCACGGAATCCCTGCCAGGCCAAGGCTTGGCCGTCAGTCAGGATGTAGACCTCGCGTTCGCGCCGTCCGTCCTGCTGTTCGAGTGTACGCAGGGCCAGTGCCACGACCTCGTCCAGCTTGCTGGAGCCGTGCTGACAGGCGAGGGCCTGAATCGCCTGCACGACCGTTGCATGTTCGGTGGTCGGTTTTTCAATCACCGGAATCGGCGTATCGGCCGCCACGTAGACGCACACGCGGTCGCCGGCGAAAAGCCCGTTGACAATGCTGACGGCGGCGTCTTTGCAGACGGCGAAGACCTTGCCGCGGTCCAGCTCGTAATTCATGCTGTAGGAGGCGTCAATCACGATCGCCACATCGCGGCGTGTCCGGCTCAGCCATGAACCGCCCGTGGTGGAACGCAGCACCGGCAGCGCAAACGCAAAGCCAATCATCAAAAGAAGCAGCGTGCGTAGCAGCCACAGCAGAAAGTTTTCAAAACGCACCCGGCTGGACGAGCGTTTTTGCGCGGCCTTCAGGAAGCGCAGGGTCGGAAAAGGCGTGACGACAGTGCGGCGACGCTGGAACATGTGCAGCATCAGCGGGATCGCGGCGGCTGTCAGTGCCCACAAAAAAGCTGGATTGGCGAAAACGAGCATAAGGTGAGGTGAAAAAATAAGGCGTCTCTCGGACTACGATCCCTATCCGCAAAACATCCCAACAGTCACTATCGGAAACTTAATGCACCTATCGTAGCGTATGTTCTGCCCCTTGTCGAGCATGCGCAGAAGCATTTTGCGCACTCGGGCGCGGAAGTCTTTGCCTCTTGACTCCGGCTCAAGGATGAGCGACCCTCTACTCCCGGAACTGCCCCCGAAGTGTGCGGCTTGTTGAAAACCTCATGGACAGAATGGGACAAGCAATATGAAGACAAAGTATCAGCCAAAGGGCATCTCTGGGTTGTGCGCCGCAGCGCTTGCCGGTTTCGTGCTGGTCGCGTCGGCGGAGGGAGAAACAGCGTGGGAGCCCTTGCAACTGCTTTTGCGAGCGCCCGACACGCTGAGCGCAACGAACTGGGCGGCCACGCGCCAAATGCTCTTCGAGAACCCGGGCTGCTGCGACGAGGTGTGGTTCTCCACGGGCATTGGCGTGCCGCCGGTGTCCGAACATGTGCGGCGTGCGGAAATCATACGTGCGGCGGCCCCCGATCTGCGCGCGCGGGGCATTGCGCCGGCGCTTCAGTTTCAGGCGACGATCGGGCATGGCGACGAGCTTTCCGCGACGGAAGACTGCTCGGGGAAGACATGGGGGGGGGGTGGACGGGATCGACGGGCGCTGAAGCCCGCTATTGCAATTGTCCGCGCCAGCCCGGCTACCTCGCCTATGTGCGCGAAACGGCACAGGCCTACGCGGGGTTCCATCCGGCGTCCGTCTGGATCGATGACGACCTGCGTTATGAAAACCATCGTCCGGCCACGGATCGTTCCCTCATCGGGTGCTGGTGCGCGACGTGTCTGAAAGCCTTCAACGCGAAGACGGGTGGCTCGTGGACGCGCACGTCGTTGGCGGCGGCGGTCGGGAAGGACGCGTCGGTTGCGGCGGCGTGGAAGGATTTTTCGATCGCGGCGCTGGAGGACGTTGCGCGGACGGTCGCCGAGGAGTTTCACCGCGTCTCACCGGAAACGCGCATGGCGCTGCAGCATGGCATGACGGCGACGGGCATGATCGTGCGCGTGCTGGCGACGCTGGAAAAGGCGAGCGGACATCCCGTGGGCATGCGTCCCGGCGGCGGCGCATACTATGACGTCGACCCGAACGCGCAGGTTCTGAAGAGCTTGGCGGCGGCACAGTTCCGCCGCACCGTCGGCGACCCGGCCTTCGTCCAGGTGTGGACGCCCGAAGTGGAAAGTTGGCCGCGGACCT
>JAGOBZ010000329.1 GCA_017999015.1 Kiritimatiellia bacterium | reverse complement strand
GCGTAATCCGGACTTCGGCATCAAGGGACGCCGCTTCGGCAACCCGGATGTCCGGGTGATCGAGACGACGGCCGGTCGCGTGATCTTCAACGAGATCTGGCCGGATGAGCTGGGCTTCGTCAATGACAAGATCGATAAGAGCAAGCTTGGCGACCTGATCCTGCACAGTCATCAGGTGGCCGGTCATGCCCGGACGGTCAAGGCCTTGGATGAATTGAAGGCGCTCGGGTTCAAGCACGCCTGCCTGGCGGGCGTCTCGATGGGCCTCAAGGACATGATCCGCCCGAAGAACAAGGAGGAGATCATTGCCAAGGCCTATGCCGAGGTCGATAAAGTCGACGGCCAGTTCCAGACCGGCGTGATCACTGACGGCGAACGTCACAATAAGATCGTCGACGTGTGGACGGCCGCCACCGAAAAGGTGTCCGAAGAGCTGTACAAGGCGATCGACCGCAACGTGACCGAGGCGCTTCCCAACCCGGTCGAGACCAATCCGGTCTTCATGATGGTGGACTCCAAAGCCCGCGGTTCGAAGCTGCAGATCCGTCAGCTTGCCGGCATGCGCGGCCTGATGGCCAATCCGTCCGGTGAAATCATCGAGCGCCCCATCACGGCGTCGTTCCGCGAAGGTCTCAGCGTGTTGGAGTACTTCATCTCCACGCACGGTGCGCGCAAGGGCTTGGCCGATACCGCGCTCAAGACGGCCGACGCCGGCTACCTGACGCGTAAGCTGGTGGACGTGTCGCAGGACGTCATCATCACGATTCAGGACTGCAACACCGTGAACGGCATCGAGGTCGAGGCGGTTGAAGAGGGCGACGAGACGCTGATCCCGCTGCGCACCCGCGTGCTGGGACGTACGGCGCTCTACGACATCCGCCACCCCGCGACCGGCGAGGTCGTGATCGCGGCGAATGCCGAGATCGACGAGGCGGCCTGCAAGCGGCTGGAAGATTCGGGCATCGAACGCGTCTGGATCCGCAGCGGCCTGACCTGTGATGCGCCCCATGGCATGTGCGCGAAGTGCTACGGCCGCGACCTCTCTTCGGGTAAGCCCGCAGAGATCGGCACGGCGGTCGGCATCATCGCGGCACAGTCCATCGGCGAGCCGGGCACCCAGTTGACGATGCGGACGTTCCACATCGGCGGCACGGCCTCGACAGTGGCGAAAGTGCCTGAAATCGTCCTTAAAAACGCCGGTTTCATCAAGTATGTGGATCTGCGTATCGTGCGCAACGATGAGGGCAACACGGTCGTTCTCAACAAGAACGGCTCGGTGCAGATCGTCGACGCCGACGGGACCGAGATCGACACCTACAACCTGCAGATGGGCACCGTGCTGCTCGCCGAGGACGGCACGGCCGTCAAAGCCGGCCAGCGCGTGGCAGTATGGGACCCGCACTCGGTGCCGATCTTGGCTGAAAAGCACGGTGTCGTGTCGTTCCAGGACTTTGTGGACGACGTGTCGGTCCGTACGGACGAGGATGCCGAGACCGGGATGAGCACCCTGCTGGTGCTGGAAACCAAAGAAGACCTGCATCCGCAGATCATCGTCACCGATCCGCAGACCCGTGAAATCCTGGGCTTCTACCACATCCCGGCCGGCGCCATTGTCATGGCAAAGGAAGGGGCGCGCGTGTCGCCCGGTATGATGATCGCGAAAACGCCGCGTAAAGAGGCGAAGACGCGCGACATCACCGGCGGTCTGCCGCGTGTGGCCGAACTCTTCGAGGCGCGCCAGCCCAAGGACGCGGCGGAAATCTCCCGAATCGAGGGCGTAGTGGACTTCGGCGAACATCAGCGCGGCAAGCGCTGCCTGGTCGTGCGCGACGAGGTGACCGGCCATGTCGAGGAGCATCTGATCCCGATGGGCAAGCAGGTGGTCGTGTTCAAGGGCGACCGCGTCAAGAAGGGCCAGCAGCTCACCGAAGGACCGGTGGTGCCGCAGGAGATCCTCGACGTCTGCGGTCCTCAGGAACTGCAGCGCTACCTGGTCAACGAGGTGCAGCAGGTCTACCGCCTGCAGGGCGTGGAAATCAACGACAAGCACATCGAGATCATCGTGCGTCAGATGCTGCGCAAGGTCCGCATCACAAACCCCGGCGACACCGACTTCCTCTGGGGCGAGCAGGTCACGCGGCAGAAGTTCTTGGAGATCAACGAAGAGATCGTGGCCGAAGGCAAACGGCCCGCCGAGGCGCAGCCCGCGTTGCTGGGCATCACCAAGGCGTCGCTCGAGACCGACAGCTTCATCTCTGCGGCCTCCTTCCAAGACACCACGCGCGTGCTTACCGACGCGGCCACCATGGGCCGCGTGGATGAACTGCGCGGCTTCAAGGAGAACGTGATCCTCGGACATCTGATCCCGGGCGGCACCGGCTTCCCGCTGCACCGCCACATCAAGCTTGTGCCGCTGGCCGAGCCGATCAGCGAGGAGGAGATGGCGTCGCTTCAGGCCGAGGCTCAGAATCAGCTCGACGAAGTCTTCAACTGAGTGTCTTCACCAATGAAACAGCGGGCAGGATGCGGCAAGCATCCTGCCTGTTTTTTTGTGCCCGGTGCCTGCCTGTAAATCGGGCTGGACGCCTGAAACGACTTGCGCTACGCTTCGTACAGCTTTATGGGAGGGCCGTGATGCTTGGGGAGGTCATGAACGGGAAAGGCGCTGCATTGATTTATGCGATCGGCATGTTTGCGTGCTGGTCGTGCGGCGATACGCTGCAAGAGGTCGTCCCGAAAAACGGCTGGGATACGCTGTCGCCTCCCGTCGCGGCGGACGGTGATTGGCCTTGGTGGCGCGGTCCGACGCTCGACAATGTCGCACCGGATAATCAGTCCCCGCCGACGGCATGGAGCGAGCATTCAAACCTTGTCTGGCGCGTTGCGTTGCGGGGACTCGGCCATTCGTCTCCGCTTGTGGTCGGTGACAGGATCTATGTCACGGCGGGTGAAAAAACGAAAGACCGCGCTGTGCTCCGGCTTTGCGGCCTGGAACGGGCGACCGGGAAAACCGTTTGGCAAACCGAACTCTATGCCGGTCCCATCGGGCGGCTGCACCCTGACAACGCGCCGGCCGCCGCCACGCCGGCTTGCGACGGTGAACGGCTGTTCGTGCCGTATCAGGTCGGCGCCGACATCGAGTTGGCTGCGGTCTCTATGGACGGAGAGCGCCTCTGGCGTAAAACCGTCGCGCCGTACAATACGATCCAGGGGTACTCAGCCTCGCCCGCTCTTCACAAATCGGCCGTGATCGTGCCCGTGGAAGGTCCGAAAGGATGCTATCTGACGGCTTTTCACCGTGCGACCGGCGATGTGGTCTGGCGCAGGGCCATCCGCGCCAACAACGAGAGCTACGCACCGGCGCTGGTCCGTAAACTCGCGGGCCGCGAACAGGTGCTGCTCATCGGCGGATTGAGCACGCGCGGGTATGATCCGGACAACGGAAACCTGCTGTGGACCTGCGAGGGTCCGGCGCGAACCTGTGTGGCGACGCCGGTGGCAGATTCGACGACGGTCTATGCGACGGGCGGCTATCCGGGGCGGAAACTGCTCGCCATCCGCGCGGACGGACACGGCGATGTGACGCAGACGCATGTGGTTTGGTCGGGAGATGCCAAGGCAGGGTATGTGCCGACGCCGCTGCTGCATAAGGGGCTGCTGTATGCGGTCGCCGACCAGGGGTTGCTGCGTTGTTACGATACGCAAGACGGGCACGTGGTCTGGCAGCATGATTTCAATGCGCCTTTCTACTCCTCTCCCGTGCTGGCGAACGGCCATCTCTATCTTTTCGACCGCAAGGGAAGCGGATTCGTCGTGCCGGCCGGACGTTCATTCGGCGGTGTCGTGACGAACACCCTGCCGTCCGGGGTCTTTGCCTCGCCGGTGATCGTAGACAGCCGGATTTACCTGCGCACGCTCGGGGATTTCTATTGTCTCGGGTCGCCTTGACCGCTCGGCCATCCCCGTACGGGCGAGCCTGGGTGACGAACACGGAAAGATCGAATGTGTACAGTTGGGCCGGATTGGCCATCCCAGAACAGGGAGAGCGGAAGCATGAGAATCGCCGTCATATTGCTGATGGTCGTGGCCGCCACGCGGCCTTTTACGCTTGCCGGCGCAGAGAACGCTGATAAGCCATCGCAAGCGGCATT
>JAGOBZ010000328.1 GCA_017999015.1 Kiritimatiellia bacterium | reverse complement strand
GGTTGGGATGCGGCAGCATGTAGGAGCTGAAGCTGGTGACGTAATCCCAGCCGAAGAGATTGCCGCTGGCGATACGACCCCAGGCGGCCAGATCGCCGGCAAAAGGGGCGTTTTCTTGGCTGCCTTCAAGCGGCTGCAGGAAGGAACACTCGATGGAGCAGAGGCGAATTAAGACGTTGGCGCGCGGGCGGACTTTCGAGGGCGCTTTGCGAGTGTATTGATAGGCGAAGGTCTCCACAAAAACAAGGGGGAACTCCTTTTCGATCTCCTCGGCCACCTGGTTGACAAAGCGCAGAAGCGGTCCGGAGGCGGTGCCGACGCCGCCCTCCTCTTGTTCGACCGCCAAGCAGGTCTTGCACGTGCAGCGGCCAGCGTGATCATTCTGGCTGATCTGGATGATATCGGCGCCCGGGTCTTCGCGCAGCAGCGCGATCGCGTTTTTCGTGAGTTCACGGCGCATCTCTTCGTTGGTCAGACAGAGCTGGGCGCCCTTGTGGGTGCGCGTGCCCTTGATCTCGCTGAACCACTCGGGGTGCCGGTCGAAGTACACCTTCGGCGGCACGAGTTCGTAGAACGAGTGGTAAGCCGAATTGCGTCCCCTGAAATGGATGAGCCGGTGGTTGCCGCCGTAGGCCTCGGGAATCATCTCCATCGGCGCCAACATGTAGCGGGTGCGGGAGCTGACATTGCCTTTCAGGCGCGTCTTGAACAGCGCGTTGAATGTGTCAAGGTAGTATGATTCCCGGAAGCGCAGCTTCGGCGCATAGCGTACCTCAAGCTTCGGCAGCGTCAGGTTCGCTCGCCGGGGAATGAAAGTTTCGTCCGAGGTCCACCAGCGCACGCCCACCACATCTTCAAGGTACGTGTAGACCGCATAGAGCGCGCCGCGCTGCGGATGCCCTGCCAGGATCATCTCGTCACCGACAGTCTTGAGCAGAATACTGTCGTACTCGGCCTGAACCGCGAGGAAGTCCTGCGCAAGCCTGCGCGACGTTTCGGTGTTTCCCACCAGCAAGCGCGGCCCGCTCTTGGGAGCCGCTTCAGTCACAAGTGAAAAGGCCGCGCCGGTCACCTTCTCGAGGTGATCCCGCAGTTCCTGCGCGGCCGTCCGCTCGACGGGCGTGGCGGCTTCGGGCATGACGATCTGGGCAACAGCCTGCCCGTCCCGCGCCAGCCAGCTTTCTTCCGCGAACGTGCCGTCCGCAACCGCCAGTAGCCCCGCGTACCACAACACACATCGTTTCACCTCGCCCCTCCCCTTTTCAATCGTCTCGGATTGTACATCCTGTATCAGACAGGTGCAAGCAACCAAGGGAAACGAGCGTTCTACGTCTATATGGCAAAGATATACTGGGACACAGAGAAGAACGCGCCGTCACTTGATGACCGCTTTGATAAACGAACCTGCGGCGCAATTTACGATCAAGGACGCTTCGCCCGCACCTTCCACCCCGACCCTGTATTCGCCGATGGGTTCGCCCCACCCCGCGCCCAACTCTGCACAGGTGTAAACAGCCAGCACGCCGTTGAGTCGATCAAAACGGACGTCCGATGAAGAGGCGCTCACCGTGATGGCGGCCACGCCTGCAGCCGCATCGTACGAAATGGCAGAGATCATGATCTCCGCATCCGTCTCTGGGGCGACATTCAAGAGATAGTCGTCCAGCCAGTCGTTGCCGTAGGTCTCAACGTCGTCAGCCGTCTTGTGGTTCGCTCGCGCCCACGACGCAAGAAGAGGCACCTCCACCACATTCGTGCCGAGGGTAACGTTCGTGTAAAGCGACGCCGAAATCTCGACCGTAGCCGGATGCCCCGCCGTTACAACCCCCGTGGAGCTGCTCACTCTTCCGCCGACAGGTCCGCTATATGCCACGCAAGGGCAATCACCGGTAACGGAGATGGCATACCAGTCTGCCGCGAGGATCGAGATCTCAGCCCCGTTGTCCACCATATCTCCAGGCAGCAACGCCTGACCGGCAAACACGACGTCAAGATTCGTATCGTCGAACGAGAGCAGCAACGGGCTGTAAAAAATCAAGTCATTGTCGAACACTCTGAATTCGTCGATCCGTCCGTTGCCCGCAAAGGAAACTGCTTGAATGGAAGTCTCCTCGGACGCGAGCGGAAACAGAAAGCCGCCGGGGCCAGGTCCGGTGCCATCGGGGAAATAGGCGGCGGAAGAGGTGACGAGACTGCCGTCGATGTAAACCCTACCGCAAGGCACGGAGAACATGACATCCGCACGGATGCTCAACCGATACCAAGAGGCCGGATCAAGCGTGACATCCGTGACCGAGGCGGTGGCGGCCGTATCGCCGTGGTAAACGACCAGATTGGACTGTGTGTTCAGATAGACGGCGAATTTGGTGCTCGAATCAGTGATGACAGGCGGCTCTTCGAACGGCACGAACTGCGTGAGCATGTCGATGTAGACCGGACCATCACAACAGTCCAAGCCGTTGTCGGATATCCGACGCGTCAGAGATCCGACGCCGGTATCCAACTCGAGCACCCGATCGATGGCGGCACCGTACATCGGCCGGGGTCCGGCAGCGTACCCCACATTGCCCGCATCGGCTCCCACCAGTTTAGAGGCATCGTTCTCTGATGCCAACCACACGGCGCCAGTTACAGCGCCAGAACCGTCGTAAAAGGTCTTGTAACTGGCGACCGGCATCCCGTTAGTCCCCTCTTCACTTGTACGACCACGGCG
This sequence comes from Kiritimatiellia bacterium, assembly GCA_017999015.1. GTDB lineage: Bacteria > Verrucomicrobiota > Kiritimatiellia > RFP12 > UBA1067 > DUPH01. Next base: position 1,453 of record JAGOBZ010000328.1, on the reverse strand, counting down.
CACGGTGCGGCTGCACCAACATGCCGGCCGCCTCGCTGTCGCCGGGGAAAGTTTCGGTTTTTGGATCCCAGCGAATCTTGCGGTCCAGTTTCATTGCGATGTTCCCGAGGTGGCAGACCGTTGAAACGCGGTGGCCGATCTCGACCGACTCCGCCGGTGTGCCGCGCGATTTGACGCACTCGATGAAATTGCGGTAGTGGTTGACGAACTCGCCGTAGGCGCCGGCGCCGGGCCCCGTCTTGGCGATTTCAGGCGAGGAGGCCTCAATCTTGCGCCCGTTGGTCTCGATCCACCCCTTGTCGCCTTCGATCCGCACGCCGAACGATTTGGGCGACGTCACGCACTCCAGTTCAAGTCCGCCCGCATAGCGGCAGCCGAAATGGACTTTGGTGGCCGTGTCGAAAAGGTCGCCCTTGAGGGGCCACTCGGCCCCCATATTCCAGACCTCATCGGGCCCGGTCTCGTCCAACCCCAGCACCCACATGGCGACGCCGATCGCGTGGTGCCCGAAATTGGTGGTCTGCCCGCCGGAATAGTCGCTCACAAAGCGGAAGCGGTAGAGGCAGCGGTCCTTGTGGTACGGGGCCTTGGGTGCGGGCCCCAGCCACATGTCGTACTCGAACCCCTCCGGCACCGGCATCGGCTGCCAGCCGGGACCCGGCCCCTTAAAGTTGTTTTCGGCGACATAGGTGACCACGCGGCGCGGCGTGCCGACCACACCCTCGCGCACGGCCTGGCGAAAGCCCGCGAGGAAGGCGGTCGAGCGCCACTGACTGCCGGTCTGCAGCACGCGCTTGTGCACGCGCACGGCCTTCAGCATCTCCTGGCCGTCGCGCACGGTCAGCCCCAGCGGCTTCTGGCAATAGATGTCTTTGCCCGCCGCCGCAGCCTGGATCGTCTGGATGGCATGCCAGTGGTCCGGCGTGATGACGGCCACCGCATCGATGTCGCTGCGCGCCAGCAGCTCGCGGAAATCGGTATAGATGGCGCACCCCTTGAACGCTCCGGAGGCGGCGCGTCCGGCATAGGCCTTCTGCACGCTGTCGCGCACCGGTTCGCGGCCGAGAAACTGCTTGTCGTTCTTGTACCCGTGACTGGCCCGGTTGACGTCGCAGACCGCCACGACCTGCACATCCGCCATCGGCAGCCACTGTTTGAGATCCTGCTCGGCCTGATTGCCGCAGCCGATGATGCCGAGGGTGATGCGTTTGGACGGCGCATTCACGCCCAGCGTCTGCGCGCGCACGATCTGCGGCCCCAGCGCGACGCCGGCTGCGGCCGCCTTCAAAAAATCGCGGCGCGTGCTTCTCTTGACCGATTTCTTGTCGTTCGTATCCATGTGCGGGCTCCTTGTGCACCGGGTGATCAATACGCCAGGCTAATGTTTCCGTCCGGACGCCACGAAAGCGCTAACGGAATGGGGTGATGATAAGGCAGGCGGAACGGGCGGTCA
>JAGOBZ010000327.1 GCA_017999015.1 Kiritimatiellia bacterium | reverse complement strand
CCTGTAAAGAGGCCCAACCAGACATGTCTTCCGGCAGTTTAGTGACCGGGCAGCCGTCCAAATCCAACTGCCGAAGTTTCGGCAACTGGGTCATCCAAGGCGGTATCTGCGCCACTTTGTTTCCGCTTAGGCTGATGTCCTCCAGCAGGGGCAGCGTCTTGAGACATTCCGGGACCGCTGTCAAAAGGTTGTCTCGCAGATAGATGCGCTGCAGACGGCTCAAGGCAGCGAGTTCCGGCGGCAGCGCGGTCAATTTGTTACTGTTCAGCCGCAGCCAACGCAAACCGCTGACACGGCCCAATTCAGAGGGCAACGCGGCGAGTTGGTTCACATCGAGGTTGAGATAGGAGAGCGCGGCCAGGTTGCCGATTGCCGCCGGCAGCTCCTTGATCCCGTTGTCTGACAGATAGAGCCTCTCGAGTCCGGATAACGTAAACACTGGCTCCGGCACCGCGCCCGTTTGCGTGGCAGAAAGATCCAACTGTTTCAAGCCCTTCAGGTCAGAAAGCCCTTCGAGCGCACCCAGCCCTTTTGTCCCGCGCAGTTCCAACACGGCAAGCTTCGGCATCCCGGCCAGTTCTCGCGGGAAGGCGGAAAGAGTTTGTCCGGCAAGAATGACGCGCTCGACAGCGGACGGCTTGGCGATCGCCTCGTCCAACGAAAGCGCCGTAACGGGCCGGTGCGGGGCTTCACGGTTCTCAAAACAGCCTGCGCACAGCAGAACTGCCATCGCGGCGATTGTTGACATACTCGTTTTCATTTGTTCGATCCATTCCCCTATCATTCATTCCCGCTCTGCGTGTGGGCAGGCTCGTTAACGGCCATCCTTCGTCGGGTCAGACTCGCACCTCACGCGCGCCAAGGCCGTTTCCGCTCGAGAGGCTGCTCCAAGATGCCCGTAAACAGATTCACATTCTCGATAATCTGGAAATCATACGTGCCGACACAAATGAAGTCCGCCCCGCTCTTTAACGCGAAAGGAAACGCATCTTTGGGGTGGAGCGCGCCGGCCGCCAGAATTTTGAACGCGATCCACGGCTGCTCCAAATTTTCCATAAACGCCACGGTTTCTTCCGGATTCGTACAGAAGATATTGTCGTGCTGCGGATCGTTCGGACGGGCTGACCAATAGTTCAACTGGTGCAGCGTCTTCATCCAGAAATCAGGCACCAGATCATGCTCGACACAAAACTTGATCGTCTCCAGCTTGTGCGCACCGATGCCGACCGGCACTCCGAGCTTGCGCATGCCTTCCAGAATCTGCGCGAACTGCTTGTAGTCGCCCTTCTTGGCCATGTTGTCAGAGATCCCGCCATGCGTATACACCGCCGAGGCGCCCTGCTCAACCGACACTTGCGCACCGCGGATCAGACCTTCTTTGTGGCCACAATCCGAGATGAATTGAATCTTGCCGCCCTCTTTTCGCCAGTAATCATTGATCACCCGCATCAACGCCGGGTTCGTCAAAATCGAATTGATTCCGCACGCCTCGGCCATTTTGAACGTGCGGAAAACGCGCCAGTCCTCATGGTACGCTTTGACCAACTTGTCGGTGTAGAGCAGGTCACGCGCATGAGCCCACCCGCCAATCAGGTTGCCGCCCAGAATCATCCGGCTCAATTTGAGCGATCCGATTGTCCCGTATTGATCGATGGGCTTCTTGAGGTCTTTGATGTCCGCAAACGTAAAACCCTTGACAGTCGCACTGGTCACGGCATCCGGCTGGGCCATCAGGTTCTCGCGTTCCCACACACGACCGTGTTTACGGAAGAACGCATAACTGAACGCACCCAGCACCGGCAGCGAACTGAGGCTCATCAACAACTCGCGGCGAGCGGCGGATGCGACCGGCTCATCCCGCGCCTCAGCCGTCGATTTGCGCAAGCTGCGCTTAAAGCAGACGCGCGGCAAGGCGGCCAGATAGGCGCCGAGCCCGTACGAAGGCACCCACATGACTGACAGCAACGCCACCGCCTCAACAACGTTACGGTCGATGAAGAGGAAATGGCCCTCGGACGAGGCTGCCAGGAACGGCGGCTGCGCCACGTAGTAAAAAGCCAACAGCAGGATGCCGGCCGCCGCAGCCGGCCGCACCATCACGCCGACAATCAATGCCAGACCAATCAGCGTCAAGCCCCACATGTTCATCAGATCGACGGTTTTCAGCAGCCAAGGCGTGTCGGCGATCATCTTGAACATCGGCGCGGCAAACCACGAACTCATGCGCAGATAGCCGACCGACGACCAACCGCCCGGCTGGATCAACTTCCAGACCCCTTCATAAAGGAAATGCCATCCGATCAACATCCGCAACAAGGCGATCCCAAAATTTTTTTTCACAGGCCCCTTTCACCCGACCGACACCCACAATTCCCAAAAAATCGATCATGCCGATTCAGATGTTCGATAGTATCAAACGTAGATCACACCGGTCAATGACAGCGCTCTTTTCAAAACGGACCGAAAGTGCTTAACTATGCACCCATCTGTGGCGCCCGCAAGCGGTGCCGGCGCGACGAGATGCAATGATGTCATGACGATGGGGGGATTTGTCTGTGAATCGTGTATTAGTTTTATCTTTGACGGCACTGGTGCTTGCAAGCGGCGCGGTCGCCCAACGCCCCAAAGGTTGCATTTCACAGACGCCCTACATCGGTGCGATCATTGTGGACGCCGACACCGGAACGACGTTGTTCGAGGATAAGGCGGATGTGCCGGGCTATCCTGCCAGCACCTTAAAATTGATGACGCTGCTGGTGGTGCAAGAGCAGATTGATGCCGGCAAAGTGCGGCTCGACGACACAGTCAAAATCTCAGTCGAAGCCTACAAAACCGGTGGCTCGCAAGTGTATCTCGATCCCAAGGAGTCTTTCCCGCTGGAAGAACTGCTGTACGCCATGATGATCCAATCCGCGAACGACGCGGCGGTCGCTCTGGCCGAGCATGTGGCGGGGTCTAAAGAGAGTTTTGTCGAGTTGATGAACGCGCGTGCCCGGCAGCTCGGCATGAACGACACGCGTTTCGCTTCGGTCCACGGCTTGCCGCCCTCAACAGGACAGCGCCACGATGTCTCAACCGCCCGTGACATGGCTCTGCTGGGACGCGAGCTGTGCAAACATCCCGCAATTTTCGCCTACACATCTGCCGTCTACCGTCAGCTCCGCGCCAACACGCCACAACCCTTCGACATGCGTACGCACAACCCTTTTCTCAAAGAGGGCGTGGCGGGCTGCGACGGATTCAAGACGGGCTACACGGCGACGGCAGGCTGGTCGATCGTCGTGACGTCGAAGCGTAACGGACGGCGCGTGATCGTCGTGGTGCTGGGCAGTGAAAACCGCAAACTTCGCGACGCCAAGGCGCGCGAATTGCTGAACAAGGCCTTCACGCTGCTGCCGGCCGCCACGCAACAGCGGACACCGGATGACGTGCCGCGTGCGCCGGGCGCAGGCACCGTGCCCCCGCCGCCCCCGCCGCCGGCCGTGCGGTAAAGGCGGGGTCATCCCTGCAAGGGTGATTGACTCAGCTTGCGGTAGAGCGCGCCGCGCGGCGTCAGACGACTTTCATACAGCGCCACGCCCTTGACCGTCCAGACTCCGAACTCGGTTTGCTCGTCGTCTGCCATCGCTTCAACCACCGCCCGGTTGTTAGCGTCGCTGTGGCAGCGTCCAAGCGTGATGTGCGGCCGGAAATCCGAGGCCTCGTTTTTGAAGCCGTATTTCTTCAACTCCAACCACAGCCGTTCGTACAGAGCGTCAAGCGCAGGCGAAGGGTCGACTCCTGCCCACAAAGTCTTAGGCATGCGCTTGGTCCCGAAGACGCCCCAACCCTGCGCTCGGCACGCAAACGGCGGCAGCGTCGCGCACACGCGGTCTGCGGCAGCGGTCACATGCGGCATGATCGAGGGCGCCGCCTCGCCCAAAAAAATCAGGGTGATGTGGAGCTGGTCGCGCTTGCACCACGTCACTCCTGATGCGATCGGCGCCAGCCGGCCGACCGCGTCGCACAATGTGGCTTTGACATCATCAGGCACCGGTATCGCTAAAAAAATTCGCATGACAGGAGGATACACAAATCTCTCAGGCAAGCGAAAGCAACAAGTTCGCGCATCGACGAACGCGACACGGGAAAACATAGAATCCCGGCCTTTGTTTTTTGGCCGTTTCCAGTTG
>JAGOBZ010000326.1 GCA_017999015.1 Kiritimatiellia bacterium | reverse complement strand
GTTTAAAATGGCGGAGAGGGGGGGATTCGAACCCCCGGTACCAGTTTGACCCGATACGGCGGTTTAGCAAACCACTGCCTTCAGCCACTCGGCCACCTCTCCGTGATCTTTGGTTCGCTAAGTCGTGGTATCATACGCGAACCGGGTGCCGCGTTTCAAGCGCAAATCCATGTTTGTCGGGGATCGGGGGCGCATCCCCGATTTACTTGCTTGAATCAAGCGGTTGATGCCGTCCATCGGGAACCGATCAGGACAAGCGGTCGGCCCTCGTCTTACTCATTCGCGCGTCAGGGCCCGCAGGAGTCGGCGTAACCGGCAGCCGGCGCAGGCGCATGGAACGCGAACGCGAGACGCAAAACCGGTAGGGCGGTCTCGCCGAGACCGCCGCCGGGACGAACACCCGCCCGTTTCTCGCCAACCCGAAACGCCGAAGGTTGAACCGGTTGCCAGCCTTTCCCGCGGACGGGGCCGTCCGCGCCCCCGGTTTGCGTATCCTTTTCACTGGAAACGCGTGATCGCGGCCCGCCTCTGCGGCGGTCTCGGCGAGACCGCCCTACCGGCTGCAAGACCCCTGTCGGTTGAGAGACAGAAGCAGAAACGCATGAACTTTGCGCATCCCTGCCACTCACCGATTACGTGCCTGCGCCCGCTTGACTCCGGTCATGGGCTGACTTACACTGCCCGAACAGGTGAGATTCTTCGATCGTTTGAAGAAAGAAGAAAGAGGGTGTCATGCGAGAAGTTTGGATCGCCTTCGGGCTGACGTTGTTTGCGGGGCTGGCAACCGGCATCGGTAGCGCGATCGCTTTTCTGGCCAAGCGGACCGATTATCGGTTTCTATCAGTCGCAACCGGATTTTCTGCGGGTGTGATGCTCTATGTCTCTTTCGTCGAGATCTTTGTCAAGGGTGCCGAAGCGCTGGTCAGCCGCTTCGGCGATCCGATTGGCCACTGGGTCAACGCGGGCTCGTTTTTTGGGGGTATGTTGCTGATCGGTCTGATCGACAACGCCATCCCCTCCGCCGAGAATCCGCATGAGACGCATGCCGAAAGCGAGACACGTCCTTTGCATGACCGTGCCGGATCTCAACCGCCCGCGACTCCAGCGCGTGACAAACCCGAAAAGGGGCTCCACGATCACACGCATGGCAAGAAGCTGTTGCGCATGGGGCTTTTCACGGCCCTGGCCATCACGATCCATAATTTCCCCGAGGGATTGGCGACGTTCCTCGCCGCCCTGCAAGACCCGGGACTCGGCATCGCGATCGCGATCGCCGTCGCACTGCACAACATCCCGGAAGGGATCAGCGTGTCCGTGCCGATCTATTACGCCACCGGCAATCGCCGTAAGGCCTTCGGCTACTCGTTGCTGAGCGGCCTCGCCGAGCCGGTCGGTGCGGGGGTCGCCTATCTCGCCCTGCGCCTCTTCACGGGAAGCGGGAACGGTGCGCTCCCGCCAGAAATCATGGGTGTCCTCTTTGGCGGCGTGGCCGGCATCATGGTCTACATCAGCCTTGACGAGCTGCTGCCCACCAGCCGTGCTTACGGCAAGGGGCACGACAGCCTTTTCGGCCTCGCGGGCGGCATGCTGATGATGGCCCTCAGTCTCCTGCTGATGCGGGGATAGTCGGTTCAGCCTTTAAAAAAGAAGATGAACGCCAGCGCGCAAACCGCCAGCAGCAGGCACGGTACCAGAAAAATCGTGCGCCACTGAAAGCCGCCTTCACGACGGAAGCGGTCCATCACCGCGCCCGTGATCCGCGTGCCTACGAAGAGTCCGAATCCCAGCGTCACGGTCGTGTAGAGCGCCTGCGCAGAACCGCGGATCTCGGGCGGCGCGACACGATTGACGTAGATGAAGGCCGCGTCGAAGAAGAACGCGAAGGCCAGCCCGTGAAGAGCCATCGAGGCGATCACGAGGTTGCGCTGTCTCAGCCGGGCATAGGTCAAGAACATCAGCAGCCACAGACCCGTCGCCAGCGCCAGCGTCCACTGGTAGCCCAGGCGCGGGAACGTCACCGGCAGGATCAGGGCCATCGCGATGACCTGCGCGAGCTGTGCGATACCCATCAGTGCGGGAATCGCCGCGTGCGGCGTGCCGATGTCTTCCAGGTAACGCGCCGTTCCCAGGAAATAAAACTGGAGCTGCGTGCTGACCACAAAAGCCAGGATCAGGAAGATCAGCATGTTCGGATCTTTCAGCATGGAGAGCGCCTGAACGAACGGCACGACCGCCCCGGCTTGATGCGCCGGCGGCGTGTGGGGGAGAAAGAAACAGTAGACGCCCATGATCAGCGAGAAGACGCCGGCCAGAACCAGGCAGTCGGCGCCTTTCACGCGCCATCGGCCGGAACGCCGCCAGACGGTCAGCGCCCCGCCGACCAGAACCCACGAGATCGCGCCCCAGACGCGCACTCTGAAATAGTGCACCTCCGGGTTCGGGATGTGCGCAAAGGCGAGTGCGTTGACCAGCGCGAGCGTCGGCGCGAAACAGAGCGCATAAAGCCCCATCAGCGTGACCAGCGGTCTGAAGCGGGTGGCGCGCGCCGCGGCCAGCAGCAGTACGCCGCCGATCAGATGGGAGATTCCCAGATACACTTCGGTGGGGCACCAGCGGTCGACAATCTGTCCCGCCGCCAACGGCGCAACAATGCATCCCAGGGGCAGGGTGCCGTAAATCCAGCCCAACTGTTTGCCGGTCATCTTGAGCGGCCCCAGAATGCGCGTGGCCAGCACAGGGCCCCAGGCGCCCCAGACGGTGAATTCCAGAAACATCATGCCGCTCAGCAGGAGATACAGGTTCCAGTTCATGGGCAGGCTCCTTGCGGCGACAAGGCCGCTTTGCGTCGTTCCGTGTAGGCGTCGAAATAGGTCCGCGTCTCGAAACGTCCCGCCGCGTATTCCAGAAAGCGGCGGGTCCATGTCAGGTCAGGGTCGCAGAGCAGGCTGGTCCAGTCGTGCTGCAGGTGGGCCCAGCAGACGCCACGCTCGGCATAGGTGTCGACCTCCTCCTTGAGATGGGTCAGATACTCCGCCTGTTTGTCCCAGCCGTTGTCATGGCGCCACTGCGCGTCGATCCAGCCTTGCACCGGGAACTCGAGGATATCCGGGAATCCCTGACGGTCGTAGAAGAAAGGCTGGATCTCCCATCCGAGCGGGAAATAATCCTGGCTGTTACGGCCGTAGGAACGTGTGTAAACCATACCGTGCCGCGCGATGATCTCAAGGATGTCGGGCCGATCCGAAAGCCCGCGGTAATGGGTGTAGGGCGTGGTAAGGCCCTTGCAGTCCACGCCAAGGCAGCGCTTGAGCAGTTCGGCGGGACGCGCGAGCTGCTCTTCGATGCGCGCGAAGTCCAGCCCTTTGAGAAACACCCGGCTGCCGGTCTCTTCCACGACGCTCTTCAGCGGATAATGCTCATGCGTGTGCTGGGCGATCTCAAACAACCCCGATGCGAGGCACGCCTCCAATTCGCGCCGGTGCGCCTCGATGTTGGCCCCGACCATGAAGATCGTCGCCGGCACGTTGACCGCGCGGTGGATGTCGACGATCTGTGTCAAAAAGCGCGTCGTGGTGTCCTCCGGCACGGGCCTGCCGACCCATTTCTCGCCCGGGACGCGTCCGGGAATACGCTCCACGTCATAGCCGATAACCAGGGTTGATTTCATACAATTCCTCAGAGGTTGATGGTGTCGGTCGTGTAGATCACTTCGGCGGATGGATGGTTCAGCAGAAAAGAGGCCGGTGTTTCCGTGCTGACCCGGCCTGCTTGAAGCAGCCGCAGCGGCGCGGTCTGCTCGGCGAAACAAGCCACCAGCAGAATGTCGCGCGCCGCCAGGATTTGGCGCATGCCCATGGTGACGGCCTGGCGCGGCACCGCAGCCAGATCGCCGGCGGCCGTGAGGCGCGCGTTCGCCAGCATCGTTTGACTGGCCAGCGGGATCACGCGGGAGGGCAGCGCGGCGAACGCTTCCGCCGAAATCTCCGACTCGGCCTGAGGCTCGTTGAACGCGATATGGCCGTTGAAGCCGATGCCGAGCAACTGGAGATCGATCCCGCCGACGGCCTCGATCCGCGCGTCGAACCCGGCGGGATTTTCAGCGTCAGGGAAAAAGGCGTTCTCCGGTGTGAACCCGAGCCGAGGGTCGAGATAGTTGAACAAGCGTTCCGCCATGTAGCT
>JAGOBZ010000325.1 GCA_017999015.1 Kiritimatiellia bacterium | reverse complement strand
CTTGTCCGCAACAGCGGCCGCACGCCGTGCCCGCCTCCGGCCTTCCCCCGGAAAGGGTCCATCTCATTCATCACGGTCTGCCGCGGGCGCGCTTCCCTTTTGACCCCGTTCGCGACGGCCAGACGCTCTTCACCGCCTGCCGGCTGGAGACAAAAAAGGGGATCGACACCCTGCTGCATGCCTGTACGATTCTCGCCCGACGCGGCACGCGCTTCTCTTGTGTGATCGCCGGCAGCGGCCCGCTTGAGCGCGACCTGCGAGCCCTTGCGCGGCGGTTGTCGCTCGACACCGCCGTCATCTTCACCGGCTGGCTCTCGCAGGAGGAAATCCGTACGCATCTTACAGCCGCACGCGCCGTGGCGTTGCCGTCACGCCGCGCCGCCGACGGCGACCGTGACGGCATCGCCAACATCTTGCTCGAAGCGATGGCGCTCGGCACGCCGGTCATCACGACAGAGGCCGGCGCTGCCGGCGAAGTGCTCGTGGATCGCCGGAACGGCCTACTGGTGCCGCCCGATGATCCGGATGCTTTGGCCGGTGCGCTGGATGCTTTGCTTCGCTCGAAAGACACCGCGCACGCGCTGTCGCGGGCCGCGCGAACGACGGTGGAGTCACGCTTCGACGCCGAGAAAAACATCGTCGCACTTGAAGCGTTTTTCGCGCGGGCGTCGGGGAGAGATAAGGAGGAAGGATGAAGGAGGAAGCGTGAACGCTCAACGCTCAACGTTCAACTTTCAACGCCCAACCAGAAACCAGAAACCAGAAACCAGGAACCAGAAACCCGTCCCTCGTCAGGAGGCCGGAGTCGTCGCCTGAGCCCACGTCCGGCGCACGAAGCGCAGGGCTTCGGCGAGATCGGCCTGGTTGATTTGGGGCGCGGGTTCGAACACTTTGAGTACGGTGTCCGGCGCGTAAAAGGCAAAGGCGGCGAAGTCGATCGCGCCCTCGCCAGGCGGCAGGTGGTCGTGCGTGGGCGGCAGCGCGTCATGGATGTGGATGCCGCGCGTAAAAGGCAGGAGCGTCCGTGCCGCCTCGGCGTGGCGGATCAGTCCCAGGTTCGCGCGCACCTGGCCATGGCCCATGTCATGCCAATAGGCCAGCGCCGGCGTGTCGAAGCGCTGCTTCAACATCGCCATCTCGCCTTCGTCGGGAAACGCCTCGACCGACGGCAGATTCTCCAGACACAGCGCGATCCCTGCCTTTTCAAACTCCGGCAGCAGCGCATCGAGCGTCAGGCAGAAGCGGTCGAAACACGTGCGGACGCGCGCCGTGCGTCGACGCCGCGCCTTGGCCAGCAGGCGCTGATACGCGGGGGCCTCGACCGAGCCTTCGGCTTCCAACGCCTCGACCAGCGTTCCAGTGTGCAAATTGCCGAACCAGGCGTTCAAGAAGACGCGCCCCGCATGCAGCACCACGGCCCGCGCGCCCATCGAAGCCCCGAAGGCCAGCGTGCGGCGGAGCAGGATCGCGGCCATGGCCCGTTCGTCATCATCCTGCGACGCCAGCAGATAGAGCTCGGGATAGCCGTGCGGCGCCCCCACTGGCACCGGACAAAAGGCATGCACACTGTCCACCGCCACCGCGCCGGACTCGACTTTGCGGCGCACACCGGCAGCCAGATCCTCGGTCATGTGATAGCCCAGCTCCAGGGCATCGAATCCCATGCCGAGGATCTCATCGACCAGCGGCTCGCCCGTCTCATGACGCGCGACATTCCAGTTGGTTGAAAGCGCGATCCGCATATCAGGCTACCGGTTGATCAGCGTCATGAATTCCTGGCGCATGGCGGGATCGGTCCTGAACGACCCCAGCACGACCGACGTGGTCATCACGGAATTCTGCTTCTCCACGCCGCGCATCATCATGCACAGGTGGCGGCACTCCATCACCACGCCGACCCCCTCCGCCTGCACCTCCTCCATCACCGACTGGGCAACCTGCTCCGTCAGACGCTCCTGAATCTGGAGTCGCCGCGCGAAACAGTCCACGATCCGGGCGATCTTGCTGACCCCCATCACCTTGTCCTTGGCGATGTAGCCGACATGGCACCGCCCGTAGAAGGGCAGGACATGATGCTCGCACAGGCTGTAGACTTCGATGTCGCGCACGATGATCATGTGGTTCAGGTGCGCTTGAAACACGGCCCCGTTCAGCACCTGCCGCGCGGTCTGCCGGGTGCCGCCGGTCAGGAAAGCGAGCGCCTTCGCCATGCGTTCAGGCGTCTGCTTGAGCCCCTCGCGCTCGGGATCCTCGCCGAGTTCCACCAGCAGCTCGCGCACCAACTCAGCCACACGGCCGGTATTGATCGTCTTCTTTTGGGTCATTGCGTATCCCTTCATCCGGCCGTCGCGCACACAGGAAGACGCGCGTGCCGTACAGGCGCGGACCGCGCGCGTCGCTGCAAGCGTACAGTCGGATCATACCAGCTCTTTCATCGTCACGACAGGGACATCCTTGGCCGCGGCCGGCTTCAGTTCGGAGAGATGCTTCGGATTGAACCACCACCCCTTCTCGGCGTCGAGCGACCAGACCGCCGGTGCCATCGACATCACGGTCGAGGCGAAGCCCTGCAGCGTCGCGGCGGCGTTGCCTGTGTGCGACGAGTTGTCGGCCTCGTTCTCAATCACGAACGGGCGCGAGAAACCCTTGTCCATCAGCGTCTTGAAGAAGGCGGTCCAGTCGATGCTGTCCGATCCGCCATATCCCGGCAATTTCGGATCGTAGTGGTGGCGATCCCACTCGCAGGCCGGCTGGCAGACGCCGGCGCGCCGGGCCAGTTCGGCATCGATCTGCTGCATCGGATAGAGACGGCCCCACTGGATCGCAGCCAGGCTGCCGACGCGGTTGCGCGTGCCCTTGACGTGCACGCGGTGCAGGCGGGAGAAATCGGTGTTCGCGAGGACATCCACCGGATCGATGTTCTGCCAGGCGTCGTGTGACGGATCATACGTCTCGCCGTGCGCCTTGCTCGGAATCAGCGCGTACATCAGCTTGCGGGCCGCCAGCGTGCAGGGCAGGTTGTTGTAGGTGGTGGGCGCCGAGGCCGGCCGCCAACCCTCCATCGGGCAGTTCTCGTAGACCAGCGTCACGCCCAGGCTCTCGGCATACTTGACGATCGGCGTGAAGACCTTGGCGTACAGCTCAAGATTCTTCGCGAAACCGCCGTCCTCTTTGCCGAGCTCGTGGTTATAGCCGACGAACGTGCCGACGCACACATCATTGGCGTCGCCGCCCAACAGATACGCCATGCGGATCAACTTCAGGATATGGTTCTGGTTCGCCTCGCACTCGGCGGGATCGCCCGCCAACAGATTGTCGTAGGCGCCGACCGAAAAGCGGATGCCCTCTTTCGCGCAGGTGTCGAGCACGCGCCGGGCGTCATCCAGTGTAAAAGCCTCATAGTCCAGGTGCGTGGCCACATGGTCGCGGCGCGTGCCGTCGCGGCGGAAAACACACAGTTCGGCACCCTGCGCGCCGACCGCTTTGACACGCTCGATCACCTCTGGGAGCGTGAGTTTCGGAAATGCTGAAGTCATCAGCCAAATCGGATTGTTCATACGATCTTTTTACCTCATGTTTCCTATCCCCCATCGCACATGCAAACAGGAGTTGAAAGTTGTGGAATGATGGTTTTTTTGGGGCGGGTTGTCCAGTGCAAAGAACCTTTCCAAGGTAATCGGCTAGTGGCAGGGATACGCGAGTCGAATGCGTGTTTGATGCGAAGCACAGTCGGGCGAGGGCGGCGGCGGGGAGACGGACGATGGGCTGCGACCGGTTTGTGGAGTGCGGGAGCTTGCTCCCGCTTTCCAAAGCGGCGGCAAGCCGCCGCGCTCCAAAATGAGCCCGTGCTCCCGATTTCCTGCTCCCCTTTTCGCCAGAAACGCATGCTCTTCGCACTCCCCTGCCACTAGCCGATTACCTTTCCAAGTTCCTCCATTGACAATGGCCGAACGCCAAGGCATGATAAACCCTGTTTGAGTGCCGGGGGAGGCGGCCACTGACGGGCACACCGGCACCGCACAGTTAAGGAGTAAACGTATGGCACGCGTGTATAATTTCGGAGCGGGACCCGCGACCCTGCCGGTGGAGGTTCTGCAAGAAGCTCAGGCGGATTTGGTGGATTATAAGGGGTCCGGCATGTCCATCATGGAGATGTCACACCGCGGCAAAGAGTACGACGCC
>JAGOBZ010000017.1 GCA_017999015.1 Kiritimatiellia bacterium | reverse complement strand
CTTGCATGGCGGACAACCTGTGGGCGCAAGGCGAATGGACGGACCCGCGCGTGCGCACACTGCTCATCCCGCAGCGCGTGATGTGGACCTCGGCAAACACGCCATCATCACATGTCGAAAATGCCGAAATCGTGCTGAAACAGAAGCACGGGCAAGTGCCGGAAGGAATCTTTCTGGCGGGATCCGGATGCCGCATGGAGAACAAGGGGGCTCCGGCTTCATTGCTCGTGGACTTCGGGCGCGAACTGCATGGCGGCGTGCAACTCGCCTCGGGCGGGCCGAGCAAAAAGGGGCTTAAGGTGCGTGTGCGCTTCGGCGAGTCGGCCGCCGAGGCCATGGCGGAACTCGGTGAGCGCGGAGCCTGTAACGATCATGCGATCCGCGATGACGTGGTGGAGTTGCCGTGGCTCGGCACGCGCGAACTGGGCAATACCGGGTTCCGTTTCGTGCGCGTGGATCTGGTCTCGAAGGGCGTGCTGAGTCTGGAGTCGATCCGCGCCGTGTCGCTGATGCGGCCCATGCCGCAGCTCGGCGCGTTCACGTGCAGCGATGAGCGCCTGAACCAGGTCTGGGCCACCGCCGCCAGAACGCTGCATCTCTGTTGCCAAGAGTACATTTGGGACGGCATCAAACGCGACAGGCTGGTGTGGATGGGGGACATGCACCCAGAGGTCATGGCCCTGATGGCGGTGTTCGGCCCGCAGCAGGTGCTGACCGATTCGCTGGACTACATGCGGCAAACCACGCCGCCCGAGGCCTGGATGAACACTATGCCCTCCTACACGCTGTGGTGGATCCGCTGTCAGCATGACTGGTACCGCTACACCGGCGACCGCGCCTATCTGGGCAAGCAGCAGGCGTATCTCAACGCCGTGCTCGCGAATGTGCTGAAGCACATCACGCCTGAGGGCCGCTACGGTCTGCCGAGCGGGTTTCTGGACTGGCCGACCCAGCACAACCGCAAGGCGGTGGATGCCGGCATGCAGGCGCTGATGCTGATGGCGGTCGAAGACGGCGCGCGCCTGGCCGCCGTGCTGGGCGACGCCGAACTTGCCGCGCGCTGCACGGAAGGCGCGGCTCGGCTGCGTCAGGTGCGCCCTGACCCGCAAGGCAGCAAGCAGGCGGCCGCGCTGCTCGCGCTCTCAGGCCTCGCCGAGCCGGCGGCCATGCATGCGCAGGTGCTGGCGCGCGACGGCGTGCAGGGGGTTTCAACCTTCTACGGCTACTATATGCTTGAAGCGCTGGCCAAAGCCGGCGATGTGCAGCGCGGCATCGATACGGTGCGCGACTACTGGGGCGCGATGCTGGATATGGGCGCCACGAGTTTTTGGGAGGATTTCAATGTGGCCTGGACGAATCAGGCTTTCCGCATCGATGAATTGCCGGTGGCGGGCAAAAAGGACATTCACGGCGACTATGGCGAGTTCTGCTACAAAGGATTCAGACACAGCCTCTGCCATGGCTGGTCATCGGGACCGGCCGCCTGGCTGATCGCGCACGTGCTGGGCATTCAGCCGCTGGAGACAGGCTGCAAAACCGTGCGCGTCAAGCCGTACCTGGGCGGGTTGAGCTGGGCCGAGGGCGCGTTCCCGACGCCTGCGGGCGTGGTCAAGGTCCGTCATTCACGCCAGAGTGACGGTTCGGTCAAAAGCGAGATTCAGGCGCCTGACGGCATCAGGATCGTGCGGGAGTGAAGATGAAAAGAACAGCAATGACCGTGATGGTGGCGGCGGCGGCGACAGCGTGGGCCGGGCCGCAGGTTGCGACACTTCATTTCCCTGCGTCTGATCTAGTGATTGCCGAAGAGACACTGGCGCCGCCCGCCGCAGCCGACACTGATGCCGCGCCGCTCTTGCAGGCCGCGATCGACCGGGTGGCGCAGCGCGGCGGCGGAACGGTGTTCGCGGCAGCCGGCACGTACCGCATCGCCTCGCGCGTCATCGTGCGCGAAGGCGTGACGCTGCGCGGCGATTCGGCTGCCCAGACTCCTGGAGCGGGGACGCTCTTGAGCATCACGGCGGACAAGGGCCGCGAAGATGCGCCTGCTGCCTTCTCGATCGAGCGCGGCGGCGGCCTGATGGGGCTGACCTTCTGGTACCCGGAGCAGCGCCTGCCTGATCCGGTGCCCTACCCCTGGACCGTCAAGAACGCCGAGATGCCCGCCAACGACAACCAGACCGTGGCGGACTGCACCTTTGTCAACGCCTGGAAAGCGATCTGCATCGGCCCGGACGGCAATGAGCTGCACACCTTCCGCCAGCTCAGGATTTGCGCGTTGAAGACCGGCATCGAGATTGACAGCACGACCGACATCGGACGCATGAGCGAAGTCACGCTCGCGCCTTCGGTCTGGCTGGCGAGCGGTCTGCCCGGCGTGCCGCCGGGGCCCGTCCTGCACGATTACCTGCTGCGCGAAGATACGGTGGCTGTGATGATCGGCCGCAGCGACTGGGAGTATATCTGGCGGCTGGAGGTCTTCGGATACCGCCGCGGCCTGGTTTTCCGCAAAGGCGCGCGCGGCACCACCAATGCGGTGATGGCCGAGTCGCGCCTCACCGGATGCGGACGGGCCTGCGAGGTGCAGGCGCTGAACCAGGTCGGCTTCTCCGCGTACCGCTGCGAATTCGCGGGCACCGACCGCGCGTGGCTCGGCACACCCTCCTTCGATGCGGTAGTACAGTTCCATTCGTGCCGGTTTGACGGGGTGACGGCCAACGACGGCAGCGGCGTGGCGACCTTTCACGCCTGCGGTCTTGCGGCGGCTGACGTGACCTGCGTGCCGGGCGGGCAGCTCACAGCGATGGATTGCACGCTGGGGAACGTCGCGCTGGCGGCCCGCCGGGCCCGGCTGCTCGGGTTCGATGCCGGAAAAGCGCGCGTGGGCAGTCTGGATGCAAGCGGCGATGTCATGGTCAGTGCAACGGGCCGCGGCAAGGCGGGCGAGCCGGTCGTCTGGGGTGAGCCGCCGCCGTTTCCGCGTCCGCGCTCCGATGCGCTGTTCGTGGTGACCGCGTTCGGCGCGTCGCCGGACCGCGCGGACAACGCGGCGGCGTTTCAGGCGGCTTTGGACAGGGCGGGCGAAAATCCCGGCGGCGGCACGGTCTATGTGCCTGCCGGGCGCTATGCGTTTCGGCAGGACATCACCGTGCCGGCCGGCGTAGAGCTGCGCGGCTGTTCGGATGTGCCGCATCATACGGTGTCGGGCGGCTCGGTCCTGATGGTCTATCACAACTGCGGTGCGGAAGCAGGCCCGCCCTTTGTGAGCCTGGCGGCCGGTTCCGGCTTGCGCGGCATGACTTTCTGGTACCCGGAACAGCCGCTGAAGGCGCCTGAGCCCTATCCGTGGACCGTGCGCGCGCTCGGACGTCGGTGCTGGCTGAAAGATGTGACGATCGGCAATGCCTGGCAAGCGGTCGATTTCGCCACGCACCGCAGCGACGGCCACCGGATCTCGTATCTCGCCGGCGCGATGTTCCGGCGCGGCTTGTTCGTGGGAGGGTGCAAAGAGACCGGCTGGATCGAGGATGTGCAGTTCAATCCTCATTACGCCTGCCGCCTGCCGCGGGAGTTGCCGCGGGTGGAGGGCGATCGGCCCGGCGACACGGGCGGGCACGTCATCCAATTCCAGCGCGAGCATCTTGAGGGGATCGTCTTACGTGACTGCCGGGATGCGCGGCTGCGGGGAACCTTCCTGTATGCGGCCTATGACGGTCTCGCCTTTCGCGGAGCCTGCCGCGCGCAGGTGCTGATGCACGGCACAGACACGGGCAGCCGCGCCGTGGTGTTTGAGATGACACGTGGCGCGCGCGTCGACATGGCCCTGGCGCAGCTTGTGTCGCTGGGCGACTGGGCCAAGGCCGCGATCGTCACGCTGCCCGCAGACCGCGGCACCTCGCGGTTCTTGAATTCGCAGATGTGGGCCGGGCCGGCCACGGCCGTGTTGGAGGGGAGCGGTACGGTGCGGCTCGAGCAGTTCAACACGCTGACCGGGCCGATCGAAGTCAGGGCCGGACGCCTGGAGGCGCTCAACGGCGTCTTCGATCGCGCGCTGTCGCCGCATCTGGCCTTTTCAGCCTCGGCGCGGGGCGAGGTGGCAGGCACGCTCTTCGAGCGCGGTCCCTTGCGGGTGGAGGCGGACCGCCGCCATGTGCGGACTTTTGCGAATTCACTGTCGATGGCGCCAGCCGCGCTGAATCCGGGAAGCGTGCCGACGCAGTTGGCGAGCGGTTTTGAGCCGGGCGAGCCCGAGGCGGTGGCCGACACGGTGGCCGCACCGGGCGGCGGGCTACGCAAGGTGAGCGACAACCGCTGCGGCGCAGCCGAACGCGCCGACGCGCACGGCGGGCGCTACGCCGTCCTGCTTTGCGGGACGTCCGATGACCCTGCATATTCCTTCGCGTATCAGACGGTGCTCAAGCAGCCGGTCTACGTGATGCCCGACACGGTCATGACCTACTGGTTTAAGCCCCTCAATGAGAACGGGCGCGGCACGGGCATCGATCTTGTGTTTGCCGACGGCAAAACCTTGCGCGAGAGCGGCACGGTGGACCGCGACGGGATCCCCACCTTTCCGGGCGTGAAGCGCGGCCGGCTCGGCGCCTGGACACAGATCGCGGTGCCGCTCGGCAAATTTGCAGGCAACACGATCGTGACGGTTATGGCGGCCTACGACTCGCGCAAGGGCGGGGGGCGGTTTGAATCGCTGTTTGACGATCTGCGCATCGCGCCTGAGTTGCCGCCGTCAGCCTGGCAGATGCGGCTGGAACCGGCGGGCGGACGCGTGGCGCGCGGCACGCAAGTCCGGCTGGTCAAGGCGCCGTCGATGCGCGCGCGTTACACGCTGGACGGCAACGCGCCGAAGGCAGATTCGCCGGAGTATGAACAGCCGTTTACGCTCACGCGGCGCGGCGTGGTTGAGGTGCAGGTCTCGCCGCTAAAACTGGACGGCGCGTTGTCGGACCAGGTGTTCGGGACGTTGTACGAGGTTGAATGAAAATCAGGTGAAGGATAAAAAGGGGGGCGTATGAAGCAGTGGGGAATGGCGGCAACAGCCGTGTTGGTCGTGGTGATGACAGTTGCGGCGCAGACGCGCGAGGGCTGGACGCTGGTGTGGGCGGATGAATTTGATCGGGACGGATTGCCCGACCCCGCCAAATGGACGTATGAAAAAGGGTTCGTGCGCAACAAAGAAGCGCAGTACTACACCGTCAACCGCGCTGAAAACGCACGCATCGAGAGCGGCAGGCTGATCATTGAGGGACGCAAGGAGGCTTACACCGCGCCGGACGGCAAGACCGCGTCATACACGGCGGCAAGCGTGACCACTGACGGCACGTTCGCGCTGACCTACGGGCGCGTGGAGGTCAAGGCCAAGCTGCCGCGCGGGCGCGGCATGTGGCCGGCGATCTGGATGCTCGGCACGAGCATCCATGGCATCGGCTGGCCGCGCTGCGGCGAGATCGACATCATGGAGTTCGTGGGGCACGAGCCGGCCACCGTTCATGCCAATGTGCATTGGTTTGACGCTGGGAAGGGAAAGCACGCCTCGTCCGGGGGCAAACTGAACGGCCAGAAGCCGTCGGACGATTTCCACATCTATGCTGTGGAGTGGTTCGCCGACCGCATGGATTTCTTCTATGACGAGAACCTTTACTTCTCCCATCCGCTGTCCAAGGCGGGTGCGGATGAAGCCAACCCCTTTCACAAGCCGCATTACCTGATCCTGAATCTGGCGATCGGCGGAAGTTGGGGAGGCCAGAAGGGGATCGATGATTCGATCTTCCCGCAACGCTACGAAATTGACTATGTCCGCTTTTATCAGAAAAAGTGATTCGTTGCCGGTTGAGTGACGAGCCCGCCGCGCGGCCGTGCCGCGAATGATCGAGGGGGTAACTTTCAACTTTCAACGCTAAACTCTCAACGCTCAAGTTATAGAGGGGGGAAACGTGATGACGAGAATGTCGGTGATCGGGTTTTTGATGACGGCCGTGTGCGGGGTGCGGATTGTCTATGCTGCCGAGTTGACCCTAGGCCAGCGGGCCGGGGACGTTGTGACATACGAAGCGTTCGGCGCGGTCGGGGACGGGGTGGCAGATGATCTGCCTGCGATTTGCAAGGCGCACGAAACGGCGAACGACCTGGGCAAACGGGTGAAGACCAAGGCCGGCGCCACCTATCATCTGGGGCGCCGCGCCTTGACGGCCGTCATCGCGACCGATACCGACTGGGGAACCTCGCGCTTCATCATCGACGACAGTCTGGACGTTGAAGACCACCGGAAGGCGCTTTTTGAGGTGCGGTCGCTGTTGAAGCCGGTGGCGGTCAAGATCGATAGGCTGGCGCGGGATCAGAGGCAGTTGGACGTCAGGCCGCCGTTGGACTGCCTCGTGGTTGTGCAGAACAACAACAAAAAAATCTTCATCCGCCGCGGCTTGAACCAGAACAGCGGCACCGCACAGCAGGAGCCCTTTATTTTGCGCCGGGACGGCACCATCGAGGGGGCTATCACATGGGACTATGAGATGGTCACCAAGGTGACCGCGCGGCCGATCGATCCGGTGCCGCTGATCCTGCGCGGCGGGATCTTTACGCACACGGGCAATCGCATGCGTCAGGAGAAGGGGTACAACTACTGGGGGCGGAACATCCGCATCACACGCTCGAACACCGAGGTGCAGGGGCTCACGCATCGCGTGATCGGCGAGGGAGAGTTCGGGCATCCGTACGGCGGTTTTCTGAGCATCGGCGAATCCGCCGACATCACGTTGCGCGACTGCATGATCGATTCGCGTAAGACGTACAAAACGATCGGCGCGGCCGGCAAACCGGTCTCAATGGGGTCCTATGGCTACAGCGCCTCGCATGTGGTCAATTTTAAAATGATCGGGTGCCGCATGGAGGCTGTCAACGACCGCAGTCGCTGGGGCGTGATCGGCAGTAATTTCATGAAAAACATTCTGCTCGACGGCTGTGTGCTGTCCAGGATGGATGTCCACCAGGGGGTGGCTGGCGAATACACAATCAGGAAGTGTACCTTGGGGTATGCGGGGCTCAATGCGATCGGGCGCGGAAAGCTGGTCGTGGAGGATTCAACCCTGCATGGCGGCAGCCTGATTTCGTTCCGGTCGGACTACGGCTCGACGTGGGAAGGCGATGTTGTGATCCGGAATTGCCGCTGGATCCCGAACGCCGGGGCGATCCCGGCGCGTCCGGTTCTTTTCGGCATGAGCAATGACGGGACACACGATTTCGGCTATGCCTGTTTCATGCCTCGCACGATCAAGATTGACGGTTTGATCATCGACGATGCTCGTCACCCTGAAAAATATCAGGGCGTGTTCGTCTTTGGTGACCCGATCGGCTCCGCGAAAGCGGCACGCCCGTTCCCTTACGCTTTGACCGAAAGCGTTCAAGTGCAGGGCGTCCAGACAGCCAGCGGGTTGCCGCTTGGCCGCACCACGAATTCCGAGGTGGAGCGGGCCGTCGCGTGGACCATGCCTTGAGCCGGAAACCTCCGGCTCAGCGCGTGCCTTGGTCGCCGACCGAATACAGGATCTTGCCGCTTTGTCCGTCCGCGATGCAGAAGGACTCGGGATGGCGATGGAGTTCCGACTTGAAGGTGAGCCGTCCTGTGTAACGCCGCTGCAGTTCCACCAGGAAGGCTTCGTCTTCGGTGCGCAGGCGCTCAAGCACGCTGGGCGCGACGACGATCTGCAACTCGACCATGTTGTGCCCTTCGTGGCGGACCTTGCGCATGAGGGCGGCGATCTGTCGCTGGATGTCCACGCTCAGGGCCAGCGGTGATTTAATCAGGCCGTGGCCGTGGCAGTAGGGGCAGTCCGCATACATCTGCGAGAGCAGGCTCTCTTCCTGACGCTGGCGGGTCATCTCCATCAGGCCCAGTTCGGAAATCGGCAGCACGTTGGTACGGGCGCGATCACGCTTGAGCACCTGCTTCATGGTCTTGTGGACCGCATTCTGGTGTTTACGCGATTTCATGTCGATCAGGTCGAGCACCACCAGTCCGCCGATGTTGCGCAGGCGGAGCTGACGAGCGACCTCCTCGACGGCCTCGAGGTTGACCTCAAGGATCGCATCTTCTTGCGAGCCTTTGCCGCGGTGGCGGCCGGTGTTGACGTCGATGGCGATCAGCGCCTCGGTCTCGTCGAAGACCAGATAACCGCCGGACTTGAGGTTCACCTTGCGCCGGAAAGCCTCCTCGAGCTGGCGCTCCACGCCGTGGTGTTCAAAGATCGAGAGCTGGCCCTCGTAGTGGTGGATGACGTTTTTCGCGCGGCGCGATATTTTGCCGGCCACGCCGCGGATGCGGTCAAAAGCGTCCGCATCATCGATCGTCACGCGGTCGATCTCCTCGGTCAGCCAGTCGCGCACGACACGTTCGACCAGGTCGGGCTCGTGGTAGACGCAGGCCGGCGGCTTGAGGTTCTTGATGTTGCTCTGCAGCTCGTCCCACGATTCCCACAGGTTGCGCAAATCGCGCACGAAGGCGCGTTTGTTGGCGCCAGAGCCGACCGTGCGGACGATCAGGCCGGCGTCATCCGGCAGCGGCA
Organism: Kiritimatiellia bacterium; assembly: GCA_017999015.1. Lineage (GTDB taxonomy): Bacteria > Verrucomicrobiota > Kiritimatiellia > RFP12 > UBA1067 > DUPH01. Next base: position 11,522 of record JAGOBZ010000017.1, on the reverse strand, counting down.
GGCGGTCGAGAATCTTCTTCAGGCGCTGGCGTTCCTTGGCGTCGCCGATTTTGCGCGAGACGCCGCGCAGGCGCGTGCCGGGCATCATGACCAGGTAACGGCCGGGCAGGCTGAGGTTGGCGGTGACGCGCGGGCCTTTGGTGCCGATCGGGCCTTTGGTGACCTGGACCACGATTTCGGAGCCCGGGGGGAAGCGTTTAGAGATGTCCTCGTTGGATATCCGGCGCCGCCGCGAGGGGCGCGCGTGGTCGTCATCGTCATCCAGCCGACTGTCATCGTCGGGCAGCATGTCCCAGTAGTGCAGGAAGGCGTTTTTCTTCAGGCCGATATCCACGAAAGCGGCCTGCAGATCGTGCTCCAGATTCTGGATGCGTCCTTTGAAGATGCTGCCCACGAGCCGCTCCTCGGTGGGGTGTTCGACCTGAAACTCTTCGACCCGCCCATTCTCGACCACCGCCACGCGCGTCTCGAGCTTTTCGACATTGACCACGATCTCGCGCTTGGGAGCGCCTTTTTTAAACCATCCGAACAATGACATGCTTTCTCCTCCTTGTTGAACCTGTGAGAGGCGCTGTCGACGCCCGCTCAAAACCTTGTCTCTGATTCACGTCCATAAATGGACACACTCTGGACCATCCCGAATGCCGCCATCATGGTCAGCATAAAGGTGCGCCCGTAACTGATGAACGGCAGCGGCAGTCCTGTTATCGGCATGATCCCGATCATCATCGCAATGTTGATGAACATGTGACTGAAGGTCAGGGTGATAATGCCGACACAGAACAGGCGCCCCGTGTCGTCCTGGCAACGAAACGCCACCCAAAGTCCCGAGACCAGCAGGCCCAGGAACAGCAGCAGCACCGTCAAGGAACCCGCGAAGCCGGCCTCTTCAGCCAGCACCGCGAAGATGAAGTCGTTGGACGAGACCGAGGGTGGCAGATAGCCGAGCATGTACTGCTCGCCCTTAAGATAGCCTTTGCCCCAAACGCCGCCGGACCCGACCGCGATCTCGGACTGGCGGCGGTTGTACCCGCTGCCATGCAGGTCTTTGTCCGGAAAGAGAAACACCTGCAGGCGCCGCACTTGATGCGGCTTGAGCTGGGTCATCGCGATCAACTGTTCACGCCGCTCGCGCGGCAGTTCAGCCCTCTCGGCTGTATAGATCAGGCTCAGCACCAAGGCGGCGGCGGCGATGCCGGCCAGCACACAGGACCAGACGATGCGCGGCGCCACGCGCGCGGTGAAGAGCATGGCGAAGACCGTGGGCACCAGCACCATCGCCGTGCCGAGATCGGGCTGCATCAGGATCAGCACGGCCGGCACACCGACCGCCACGACGGTCAGAAAAAACATGACGGCTCCCCGCTTGACGTCACGCCGGCTGTAGAGCCAGGCGAGCAGCATGACCACCCCAAGCTTGGCGGGCTCCGAAGGCTGGATGCCGAAGAGCCAGCGTTGCGCCCCCATGCGGGCCTCGCCGACCAGCGGCACCAGCACCAGCAACACCAGACAAAACAGATAGACCAGCCCCCCCCAGCGGCGGATCACAGTGCGGTAGTCGAGCCAGGCCAGCAACAGGTAGGCCGCGAGTCCGGCCACGCCCACCTCGGCATGGCGCATGTAGAGCATGCGCAGCTCCGGGTCTTCGCGCACTGAGCAGGCGCTGTAAACGAAAGCCACCCCGATCACAATCAGCCCGGCCATGCAGGCGAAGAGCAGCGGGTTGAGTCGCTGGAAGCGGTCAAGGAGAGATTTCAGCATCTTAATCCCCCCTCACTTCCGGCGCGGCCGTGTCCGCCGTATCATCACCCTCTTGCGGCGTTTCGCCGAAGATCGACGCCAGCACATCGTGCACCATCGGGGCGACGGTGAGCCCGCCCGATTCGCCGTTTTCGACCATGATCGCGACAGCCACGGTCGGCTGTTCGAAGGGCGCGAAGGCGGTAACCCACGTGTTCTTGCGCCGCACGCCGCCCACATCGACCTCAGCCGTGCCGGTCTTGGCGGCGACCGCCGTGCCGCGCACGCGCGCGCGCCGGCCGGTGCCCAACTCCGCCACATCGTGCATGCCGTCACGCACCAGCGTGATCGCCGCAGGCGGCCAATCCATCATGTTGAGTGTTTCCGGCAGACCAGCACGCCGCACCAGATGGGGACGATAGACTGTGCCGCCGTTGGCAAAGACTGAGGTCAGCAAAGCCATCTGCAGCGGCGTGGTGAGCAGCAGACCTTGGCCGATGGAGATCTGACAGGTGTCGCCGGGACGCCAGGCGTCACGCATCTGCTTCTCTTTCCACGCGCCGGTGGGCAGCAGGCCGCCGCCCTCGCTGGGCAGGTCGATCCCGGTGGGGGTGCCGAGACCGAGGCGGCGCGCCTCTTCGTAGACCGGAGCGTACCCGATGGTATGACCGAGGTGGCAGAAGAAGGCGTTGCACGACTGTTCGATCGCCTTCCGCAACGCGATCTCGCCGTGTCCGTAGGTGTTCCAGCAACGTAGCCGCATGGTGCCGAGTTCAAAGGCGCCCCCGCAGACGTAAGTCATGTCAGGAGAGATGCCGTGGCGCAACGCGGCGATCGCGGTGACAGGTTTGAAGGTGCTGCCCGGGGCGTAGCGCCCCAGCACCGCGCGGTTGAAGAGCGGTAACGCGGGGTCGTCATTCAGGCGTTTCCAGACACCGGGGGTCAGGACCGGGACGAAATCGTTCGGATTAAAAGTGGGACTGCTGGTAAGTGCCAGCACCTCGCCGTTGCGCGGATCGAGCACCACGCCCGCACCGCGCCAGCCGCGCAACACCTTCTCCAGTGCACGCTGGACCTCAATGTCGAGTGTGAGGTGCACATCGGCACCGGCGACCGAAGGTTCGCCCTCCCAGACCGCATGCTTGTAGCCGCGCGCGTCGACACGGATCAGACGTCCGCCCGAGGTGCCGGTGAGGGTCGGGTTGTATTGCCGCTCGATGCCCTGCTTGCCGATCATTTCAGGCAGATAGAAGTGGATCTTCTGGCCGGGCAGCGGAAGGGGACGGTCGCGTCCGACATAGCCCAGCACATGCGCGGCGAGCGCACCCTGCGGGTAGATCCGCTCAGGCTGCACGAAGACGTCCACGCCGGGGAACGGCTCCACCGTTTCGGCCCAGCGCGCGAGGGTCTCCTGGTCCACGTCGCGCCAGGCCAGCAGCGGCATCGGCAGGCTTTGCAGCACGTGGTTGGAAATCGCGGTGAATGAGAGTTGGCGTGGGATGCCCAACTCGGCGGCCAGACGGTCCACGTCGGCATCCACGGCCCGGATCGTGTTGATCCAGCGACCGCGTTTACGCAGTTCCTCGACGTAGTAGGCGATACAGTAGCTTGCGCGGTTGTCGGCCAGGCAGACACCGTTGCGGTCGAAGATACGGCCGCGCGGCCCCGGCACCTGAACCCGCCGCACGCTCTGCCGCAACTGGTCGCGGGAAAGCACAGAAAAGCGTTCCACCTGCACGCGGTGCAATGCCACGACCAAAAACACGATTCCTGCCGTAAACAACAGCGCAAAAAGCGCGATCCGCCAGCTATCGGTCAGTTTCTGCCCATAAGATTCCATGTCCCTCTTTCACCGGCTTGACAAGGCCGGAGAGGCGGTCGGTCAGACCGCAAAACGCAAATCCCGCGAAACCGGCCAACAGGCCGGCCGGCACCGTCATGCCCAGCACCTTCAGGTTTTCCAAGGTGAAAAGCGCGGCACTGTCGTGTAACCACAGCCGGGTCCAGAGCCATTGTGCGGCGGCCGCCACGCCCGTCAGCAGCGCGCCCTGCAGCAGGCCGGCTTCCAGGCAGACACGCTGCAGCAGGCGCACCGTGCCATAGAGCAGCATCAGAAAGCTCGGCGTGCAGAGCGGCGGCAGGCCCCCGAGCGCGTCGGTGAGACCGCCGGCCCAGACCGCCGCCGTCAGGGCGATCCATACCGGACGGGTCAGCGCGGCATAAAGCGCGGCGGCCGTCAGGAAGACGAGCTTCACCGGAAAGGCGGCGGTCGCGGGGATCAGGTCCTGCATCAGCGCGGCCATGAATAAGGTGAAGGCCAGAACCGGAAACTGCATGTCAACGCGCATGTCGGCCTCCTTGGCGTGTCAGGATGAAGACCTCGTCGAGCGCCGCCATGTCCACGGCCGGCATCACGGCGGCTTCGCGCGCGAGGCCGTCGGGCTCCAAGCTGCTCGCCAGCAGGTAGCCGACAGTCAGGCCTTTGGGGTAGGTCGGGCCCAGTCCCGAGGTGATGATGCGTGTGCGCGGCGGCGGCTCGAAGTCGCGGGCCAGGTAACGCAGCCGCAGCGGCTCGACCACATAAAGCAGAGTCAGAACGGGGTCGGCGGTCGGGCGCGTGCCGCCGCCGTACAGGATGCCGCGCACGACGCCCACACCCTCGCCTGGCGTCTCCAGTTCGCAGGCGACGCGGCTGTTGGGGTCGGTGATCAGCATGACCTCGCAGGTGTGGGGAGAGACCTCTGTGACACGTCCGACCACACCGTCCGGGACCACGACGGGATCGCCTTTGCGTACCCCATGCCGCGAACCTTTTGCGAGCCGCACGCTTTGCCAGACGGCGGCGGTGCCGCCGCGCGAGAGCACCGGGGCGGCCTGCCAGCGGCAGGCGACCGGCGGGGAGAAATCCAGCAGCGCGCGCAGGCGGGCGACCTCGGTCTCCAACGCCTCGATCTCGGCTGCCGTCATGCGCAGGCGCGCCACATCGTGCTCGAGCATAGACGCGCGAGCAGCCGTGCGGGCACGCGTCATCACAGCCTGCAAGCGGACCCGCACGATCCGGTCAAACCACACTTTGGCATTCTCGAAGGGATAGAGCGCTTCACGCGAAAGCACACCCACCCCGGCATGCCAGAACACCAGCACGCCGAGCGACGCCGCCAACAGCCATACCCACCATTTCGTTCGCTTCACCCTGGTCGCTCCCCCGTTTTACCGGGCAGGCAGTGACCAGAAAGCAACCGTGGAAAAAATCACCGGCCCATTTTCGATTTGGCCAGGAAATTCAGCTCATTCAACACCACTCCCGTCCCTTCCGCGACCGCGCTCAGCGGGTCGTCGGCCAGCGTGACGGGCAATCCTGTCTGTGACGCAATCAGCTTGTCCAGGCCGCGCAGCATAGAGCCGCCGCCAGCCAGCACAAGGCCCCGGTCCACAAGGTCTGCCGACAATTCCGGCGGGCACTTCTCCAGCGTGATCCGCACGGCGTCGACGATTGAGGAAACCGGTTCCTGCAAGGCGTCACGAATTTCTTCAGAGGTGACAGTCAGGGTTTTGGGAAGTCCGGCCACCAGATCGCGGCCTTTGACTTCCAGCGTGCGCTCCTCACCCAAAGGATAAGCCGAACCAATGGTGATTTTAATCTCCTCCGCGGTCCGCTCTCCAATCATCAGATTGTAAACTCTTCGCATGTACTGGACGATGCACTCGTCCATGGCGTCGCCGCCCACGCGGACACTCCGCGCGTACACAATGCCGGCCAGCGAGATCAACGCGACCTCGCAGGTTCCGCCGCCGATATCGACGATCATGTTGCCAGCCGGCTCAGACACGGGCAGCCCCACGCCGATGGCAGCCGCCATCGGCTCTTCAATCAGGAAGACTTCACGGGCGCCCGCGTGGCGCGCCGACTCCTGCACGGCGCGTTTCTCCACTTCTGTGATATCACTCGGCACCGCCACGATCACGCGCGGTTTCACCAGCTTGGTCGAGTGAACCTTGCGGATGAAATAGCGGATCATCGCCTCCGTGATGTCGAAATCAGCGATCACGCCCGACTTCATGGGTCGGATCGCCACAATGTTCCCCGGCGTGCGGCCCAACATGCGTTTGGCCTCCTCGCCGACCGCCAGAATCCGTTTGGTGCCCTCTTGAATGGCCACGACAGACGGCTCCCGTATCACGATCCCGCGGTCTTTGACAAAAACCAAGGTGTTCGCGGTTCCGAGATCAATCCCGATATCGCTGGATAAAAAGGCCAAAAGCTTATTGAACATCACGCGTTCTTTCCCGTGGGACAAACGTTCTTCGCTGCGCCATAAAGATGCAGTGTCAGTAGTTTCCACGATAAACCCCGGCGGGTCAAGCAGAAACAGGGGGTCAGGGAATGGGGGCGTTAGTGCATGAACGTTGAACGTTCTGTGAATGCGGCTAAACGCTCTGCAGCGCGGTGATGCAGAGCGTGCCGAAAATGTCATCGGCGCTGCAACCGCGCGAGAGGTCGTTGACAGGCTTGGCCAAACCCTGAAGCACGGGACCCAGTGCGGTTGCGCCGGCCAACCGCTCCACCAGCTTGTAGCAGATGTTTCCGGCCTGAAGGTCCGGGAAGATCAGTACATTGGCATCACCCTGAAGTGCGCCGCCTTTGTTCTTGGCGGCTGCGACCGCAGGTACGAGCGCGGCGTCAGCCTGGACCTCGCCGTCGACTACGGCATCCACACTCTGCGCCTCAAAACGCTGCCGGGTCAGTTCCGCGGCTGTTCTGACCTTGTCCACCAGCGCATGCTTGGCGCTGCCCTTGGAGGAGAAGCTGAGGAAGGCCAGGCGCGGCTGGCGCCCGATCAGCTTACGGTAAGAAATGGCGGTGGCGTGCGCGATATCGACCAGTTCCTCGGCCGTCGGGCAGGGGTTCACCGCGCAGTCCGCGAAGAGCAGCGTGGTGTCGCCGGATGCGGTCGGTGTCTTGAGGTCCATGATGAACGTCGAGGAGGCGAGAGCGATGCCCTTGGCGGTGCCGACACAGTGGAAGGCGCTGCGCAGCATGTCGCCGGTCGAAGCGATCGAGCCGGCCACCAACCCCTGCGCCAGATCCAGCGCCACCATCATGTTGCCGAAATAGAGCCGCTTGCCTTTCACCGTGGCTTCGGCCTCTTCGGCAGTCATGCCTTTGGCTTTGCGCTTTTCATGGAAGGCGGCAGCCAGGCGCGGCTGCAGATCGGAGTTCGTGTAGTCAATCACGCGCACGCCGGCGGCGGCCAGCGTCACTCCGGCCTGCGCCTCGGCGGCCGCGATTTCAGCGGGCGTGCCCAGTACGACCGGCGTGCAGATGCCGGCGGAGGCCGCTTTGACGGCTGCCGTAATGACGCGCGGATCCTGGCCTTCTGGCAGCACGATGGTTTTTTTTGCCGCTTGGGCGCGGGGAATCATGGAATCGAGAATGCTCATGGGAACGGTCGCCTTTATTTCTTAATGGTTTCAGAAAGGACGCGGAAGGTTTCACGCGCGATCATTAGTTCTTCGTTGGTCGGGATCACGACCGCAGGCAGCTTCGATGCGTCGGTGGTGATGACGCCGGCCGTGCCCATGATCGCTTTGTTCTTGGCCTCGTCAAGCTTGCAGCCCAACGCCTCGAGGCGTGTGACGATCGCTCGGCGCGCGGGCGCGCTGTTCTCACCGATGCCGCCCGTGAAAATGATCGCGTCGGCGCCGCCCAGCAACGAATGGTAACCGCCAATGTAAAAGGCGGCGCGGTGGCCGAACATGTTCAGGGCGTTCTCCGCCGCAGCCTTGCCTTGCGCGGCGGCGTTCACCGTGTCGCGCATGTCGCCGCTGTCGATGCCGTTGATGCCCATCAGGCCGCTGCGTTTGTTGAGCGCGTTGTCGATCTCGTCGACCGAGAGCCCCTTGCGCGCCAAGAAAAAGATGATTGCGGGATCGATGTCGCCGCAGCGCGTGCCCATGATCAGGCCGGCCAGCGGAGTCATGCCCATCGAGGTGTCGAGCACCTTGCCGCCCTTGATCGCCGTGATCGACGAGCCGTTACCGAGGTGGCAGGTGATCAGGTTTAACTCTTCGGCAGGTTTCTTGAGGAATTCCGCTGCGGCCAGCATCACGAACTTGTGGGAGGTGCCGTGAAAGCCGTACTTGCGGATGCGGTACTCGTCGTAAAATTTCTGCGGGATGGCGTACATGTAAGCGTGTTTCGGCATGCTCTGGTGGAACGCCGTGTCGAAGACCGCCACATTCGGCACGTTCGGGAAGACCGTTTCGCAGGCCACCACGCCGTCCAGATTGGCCGGATTGTGCAACGGGGCGAGATCCGCACAGCGCTTGATGCTGGCCTTGACATCCTCTGTGATCACCACCGAGTCTGAGAACTCCTCGGCTCCGTGAACCACGCGGTGGCCGATCGCGTTGACCTCTTTCAGCGACTTCATGACGCCCAGGTCGGGGTCGGCAAGCATCTTGCAGGCCATCGCCAGCGCCTTGCCATGGTTCTCCGCTGCGATGCCCTGCGCCAGCTTGGACTCGCCGTCGCGCTGGTACACCAGATTCGCGTTGGGCGTGCCGATGCGCTCGACCAGACCTTTGGCGAGCATGGTCTTGGCGGACATGCTGAACAGGGTGAATTTGAGTGAGGAGCTGCCGGAGTTGACAACCAGAACCTTGTCGAATTTCTTCAATGGCATGATGAGCCCTTCTTCGGATGAATAGCATGAATGAATCGGTCAGCGACACGCCGACGAGGTGCGCTGAAATGTGGGTCACATTCTGTACTTCTTGGCAGGGGGTTTCAAGAACAAACGTAAATCCCGATTCATGACTCCTGCTTACCCGCCCCATCGTGCCCGCGCACTTTGATGTGCAGCTCGCGCAGTTGCTTCTCACTGACCTCTGAGGGCGCATTCATCATCAGGTCCTGCGCCTTCTGATTCATCGGGAAGGCGATCACTTCGCGGATGTTTTCCTCGCCGGCCAGCAGCATGACCATGCGGTCAACGCCCGGCGCGATGCCGCCGTGCGGCGGCGCACCATACTTGAAGGCATTCAACAGACAGGAGAACTTCTCTTCCACGACCGACGGCCCGTAACCCGCGATCTCAAACGCCTTGTACATGATCTCGGGCTGATGGTTGCGGATGGCGCCGCTGGAGAGCTCGATGCCGTTGCAGACCACGTCGTATTGGAAGGCCAGGATCTCCAGCGGATGCTTGTTCAGCAGGGCGTCCATGCCGCCCTGCGGCATCGAGAACGGATTATGCGAGAATCCGATCTCGCCGGTTTCGGGATCTTTCTCGAACATCGGAAAATCCACGATCCAGCAAAAACGGAAGACCTCTTTGTCAATCAGATCGAGGTCACGCCCAAGCTTGCTGCGGAGGTCACCGCCCATTTTGGCCGCTTTGTCCGGCTCGTCGCACAGGAAGAAGATCACGTCGCCATCCTGCGCATGTCCCATCCGCGCCAACTCGGACAGTTCGTCCGGCGTCAGGAATTTTTGGATCGGCCCCTTGACCGCATCGCCGTCCCAGATCAGGTAGGCGAGGCCCTTCGCACCCAGCGTCTTGGCGTGTTCCACCAGCTTGTCAAAAAAGCTGCGCGGTTTGTCCTTGATGCCCTTGACCGGGATCGCGCGCACGGCTGCGCCGGCTTTGGCCGCCGCCGCGAAGGCGTTGAAGCCGGAGTTCTTGAAAAGGTCTGAACAGTCGAACATCTCGATCGGGATGCGGAGGTCCGGTTTATCGCTGCCGTACTTGAGCATCGCCTCGCGGTAGGGGATACGTACCCACGGTGTGGCGTCCACCGCCTTTTGCGAGAAGTGCGTGAAGGTCTTGTAAAGCACATCCTCGACGACAGCAAAAACGTCGTCCTGCGTGACGAACGACATCTCCATGTCGAGCTGGTAAAACTCGCCCGGCGAACGGTCGGCGCGCGCATCCTCGTCGCGAAAACACGGCGCGATCTGGAAATAACGGTCGAAGCCCGCGACCATCAGCAACTGTTTGAAGAGCTGCGGGGCCTGCGGCAATGCGTAGAATTTGCCGTGGTGCACGCGGCTCGGCACCAGATAATCGCGTGCGCCTTCGGGCGAGCTGCACGTCAGGATCGGCGTCTGATATTCGTTGAAACCGTGTGTTTCCATCGCTTTCCGCAGGAAAGAGATGATCTGCGAGCGTAGCAGGATATTGTTGTGGATGCGCTGGCGGCGCAGGTCTAGGAAGCGGTATTTCAGGCGCAGGTCCTCGGCACCGTCCTCGTCGCCCGGCAGATAGAGCGGCGTCTGTTCCGAGGCCGACTCCACGAGGCAGTCATTGGCAACGAGTTCGACCTCGCCAGTGGGAAGGTCTGGGTTGACGGTCGCGGCCTCGCGCAGCGTGACCTCGCCGGTGACCGTGATGACGGTCTCGAGCTTGGCCCGGCTCAACGTTTCGAAAAAGGAGCGGCTGGGATGAACCACGACTTGGGTGAGTCCGTAGTGATCGCGGAGGTCGATGAACAGGATGCCGCCGTGGTCGCGGACACGGAAGATCCAGCCGGAGAGTTTGGCAGTGGTGCCCGCGTCAGAGGCGCGAAGTTGATTGCAGGTGTGTGTACGGTAAAGGTGCATGATTTTTGTCCTTGAAAAAACGTGCGCTACTCTATCAGAAATGTCAAAGCGCCGTCACGCCGGTTTTCGTACCCGTGGAAAATCCTCAATAACATCGGGGTTGCATCTGGGGCGCGAATAGGCGAAAATCACACCTTCTTAATGAATGAGACACACAAAGCGGAGATCCACGGCGTGCCGGGTGAACGGGCGCGCGCGGCGGGTGTGGTGCGCGCGCTCTGGCCCTTGCTGGCCGCGCTGTTCGCATGCGGTCTCTTTGTGGGCGCGGCCCTGCCGCAGGTGACGCCGGGTGTGGCCGGAATCGGTTTCTTTGCCGCGGCGGGGTTTCTGGTCTGGGCGGTGCGCGACGGCCTCCGGGGCATCGACGCTTTTTTCAAAGGCGCGCGCGGCGAAGAGAGCGTGGCCGTGCTGCTGGCCGCCCTGCCGCGCGGCTACCATGTTTTTCACGATTTTTCCTGCGGCGGTCCGGGCGCCATCGACCACGTGGTGGTGGGCCCGAACGGACTCTTTGCGATCGAGACGAAATGCTGGTCGGGGCGCGTCACGCATGAGCCCTCCGGTTTGCGGGTGGACGGCGTCGAGCCGAGCCGCCCGCCGCTGCGGCAGGCGCGAGTCTCGGCCCAGGCGCTGGCGCGCTTTCTGGGCGAACGGCTGGGGAGCGTGCCGCCCTGCATGCCGGTGGTCTGCTTTGCGAGCGACACCTTTGAGCCGGGACTTTTGACGGTGGACGACGCGGTGGTCTGCAATGCTGCGGCGCTCCAGTCGTTGCTGGTGACGCACGCGGGCCATTTGACGGCGGATGAATGTGAACGGATCGTTAAGGTGATGGAGCAGAAAGACTCATGATAAAGCGGCGTGCAGGGATCTTCTGGATGGCGGCGCTCGCGCCGATGGCCGCCGTGTGGGCGGCGGGCAACGGCAACGGACAACCGGCACCGCAGCCCCACTACGGCGACGTGGCGCAGAAGGTGGCGCGCGTGCTGCCGGCCGCGCATCTGCTGCAGTATCCGCTGAGCGATGAGATCTCGCAAAAAGCCTGGACCAACCTGATCACCGCGTTCGACTTCGACCGCAGCTACTTTCTGCAGAGCGACATCGCCGCGTTCACGAACATGCAGACGCGCATCGACGATGCCGTGAAGGCGGGCGATGTCTCCTTCCCGTTCGAAGTCTACCG
>JAGOBZ010000016.1 GCA_017999015.1 Kiritimatiellia bacterium | reverse complement strand
GGGAGAACGCATATTCTTTTTTGAATGCCTTGCAGAACTGAGTGGCCGAGGCGTACCCGGTGACACGTGCGATCACTTCAATCTTGTCGGTTCCCCCTTCCAGCAGGGCCGCCGCCTGCGCGAGCCGTACGGCGTCGACAAAGGCCGCCGGTGACAAACCGGTCGTGTGTTTGAATGTCTGGCTGAAGCGCGTGCGGCTTTTTTGATAGTGGCGCGCGAGCTCGTCGACGGAAAGCGTCATAGGCAGACGGGCGATCACCAGGTCGCGCACGCCCTGCAGCAGCACCTCTTTCGCCTTCGCCGGATAACGCGAGTGGGTCATGCTTCGCTCCAGCTCAAGGACAAAGCAAAGAACGTCTTGCTCCAACATGTAGGGGTCGGGATAAAGGCCGTGCGCGAGCCTGTGAAGGATGTCCAGCATCAGTTGCATCGTCCGCGAGTCCGGGGCGACCGAAAGTTTAGGGCCGAAACGATCTCTCATGCCGACAAGCCGCATGACCGCATAAGGATGCCAGACGTCCAGCCAGATGAAACGCCAGTCCGGAGACGCTTCGGGGAGATAATACAGGTGCTCCGACGGGACAACGGCCAGAAACCCTTCGTCCTGTCCGATGCGGTGACTGACGCCGCATTGTTCAAAAAGGCCCCAGCCGGAGAGCGTGAACTGAACAATGACGAAGGGATGCGAGGCTTGACCGCCGCGCTCTTCGCCGTGCCACCAATAGGTCGTGTCGCCGATCACGTGCTGGCTGCCGCCTGTGGCGTGCACGGGCCAGCCGTGCTGTCGCAGATGCCAGACGCGGGCTGCATCGAGCGCATGGAAGGTCCGTGTGTCGGCCAAATCCGGATATGCGATATTTTTGACCATTAAAAGTACAATCGCACAGAGGCATGCTGGAAATCAAGGGATAAAGGGAGGCGGTATGCATGAACAAAATGACCATTTAAAGAACAAAATGAACGATGAATATTCTTTTCCGTTTGCAGCGGGGCGTGTAAGGTCACGCCGTGAAATCGATAAACCAACCGGGGCTTCGGGTGCGGGCATCATGAATGCGAGAGAGAATCTGGTGAGCCTCTACCGGCGGCAGGGGTACGAGAGCGCGCCGTTGGGCCTGCATCTGTGTCCGGCATTGGAGGCGGAGTTCGCCCGGCGGCATCCGGAGGCGCGCGGCGATTACCTCGCTTTTTTTGGAGCGCCTTACAGGATCGTTTACGATCCCGGCTTTGTGTGGAACTTTGACGAGGTTTGGCGTATTCCCGGACGTGGAGTGCGAAAAGGGCCGGAGGCCAAAGGAGGAGATGCCGAGTCGCCCGTCCGTTTCCAACGTTATTATCCGGACGGCTTCACGTATGCGGTCAGGTATGACGGGTGGGGCGTGGCGCATGAAGAAAATCCGAACGCGCACCACATGACCCGCATGTATCATCCGCTGACGCGGGCAAGTTCGGTGCGAGAGATTGAGGCCTATCCGTGGCCGGATTTCGAGGGGCTGGACTTTTCCTATTTGAAACCGAAAGTTGAAGAGATCCACAGCCAGGGGTTGGCGGTGTTCGTCTGGGCGGAGTGCACGGTCTGGGAGACCGCCTGGTATCTGCGCGGGATGGAGAACCTTTTTGTCGATATGGTCGGCGACAGGGAGATGGCCGAACGGCTGCTGGATGTGGTCACAGACCTCGCGTGCTATCGCGTCCGCAAATTCGCGGCGGCAGGCGCTGATATTCTGGGGTTGGGCATCGAGATCGGCGTGGACATTTTGAATCCGGTTCAGCCGGAGTGCATGAGTTTTGAAGCGTTGCACAGGACATACGGGCATAAACTTTCTTTCAGCGGCACGATCGGCACGCAGCAGATGATGCCGTACGGCACGCCCGGACAGATCCGCGAAGAAGTCCGGCGGAATCTGGCGGCCGCAGGTCCGGCGGGCGGTTTGTTCTGCACGCCCACGCACATGCTGGCGCCGGAAGTGCCGTGGGAGAATGTCGAGGCGTATGTCGAGGCGGTCAGAAATTACCGGGTGAAATGAAAAGGAGTCTGCGATGAGACAGCAACCGATGCGGTGGATGGGCGTCCTGGCGGCGTTCGCATGGTCCTGCCGGGCCGACGTGTCCGTGACGAACGGCGGCTTCGAGCTGCCGTCGGTGGCGGCGGGCGGATATACAACCTCCGCACCGGACGGCTGGACATGGGCAGGCGCGGCCGACAAGGTCGGGGTCGCGGCGCAGGCGCAGCGTTTCGGCGGCGTGGCTGGGGACCCGCTGCCCGCGCCTGCCGAGGGGCGGCAGTTCGCGTATATGATCGGCGTCGGTTCGCTCTATCAGCAGGTCGGGGTTGTCGCGACGAACCGCCGATACACGATGACCGTCGCACTGGGGACGAGGAGCGGGAGTGTGAGCGGTTATACCGAGCTTGGCTTGGGCGCGGGCCTTTGGTACGACACCAGCCTGGCATGTGTTGCGGGCACGTCGAATATGGTGGCCGGGACGTTCGGTGAACTTTCCTTCGGGTTCGACACCTTCGGTGCCTTGGGCGCTTATGCGGGTCAGGCGTTGTACGCCCGTGTGAAGCACTTCACCGACAACCAGGGTGCCTACGACGCCGTCAGGGTGACGGAGTCGGATGAGCCGGCCTTCGTATCCAACAGCGGGTTCGAGTTCCCCATGGTCGCGGCCGGCGGTTATGCATATGTGCCCACCTGCTGGCTGGTGAAAAACGCTGCCAGCCGCGCCGGAGTGAGCGCGATGGCGGATAAGTTCGGCGGTGCCGCAGGCGGCGCGCTGCCCGCGCCGGCGGACGGGCGTCAGGCCGCATTTGTTCTGAATGACGGTTTTCTGATCCAGGATATCGGTGCCGTCCTGAGCAACAAACTGTACACGTTGACCGTGGCTTCAGGCACGCGTTCCGATTATACGGGGCGGGGGACAAACACGTTCTGGCTGCGCGCGGGCGCTTGGGATTCGGGTGCGACCTTGGCCTGCAGGACCGACGTGATGCCGGCGCCCGGGACGTTCGCGGATTCCGCGATCAGCTTCGAGACGGGCAAAGGGGTCAATGCCGACAAGATCGGGAGCCGCCTTTTCCTGATCATGGGAGGGGCGTCGGTCGCTTCCGTGCCGCAGTGCATATATGACAATCCGCGCGTGGTTGTCGCTGAACGGCCTGACGCCTATCTTGCGAACGCGGGTTTTGAAGCGCCAGTGGTTGATGCGGGGGACTGGTCCGGTTCGGTTGCCGCTTGGGAAGGTGTCGGTGCCGCAGGGTCATTCGGCGTGATCGCCTACGCGCACCGGTTCGGCGGGTTTGCGGGCGGGCCGATGCCGGCACCGGGCGAGGGGCGACAAGCGGCGTTTGCCGCGGGTGGGGCCAGCCTCTATCAGGACTTCGGTGTCATCGAGAGTAACAAAATCTACCGGCTGGCGGTCTCGTGCGGGCGGCGTTCAGACTAATTGGAGGGGACCTGCCAGATCAGCCTCCGGCAAGGCACTTGGAACGGGGCGGTTTTGTCGGCCATGGAAGAGGGCGCGGTCCCCGCAGGAACTTTTGTGAACCGGGTGATCGGATTTGAGACGACATGCGGGGCAAACGCCGGCGCGGTCGTCGGGGAGCGGCTTTTCGCCGTGCTGGGCGCGCCGGACAATCAGGTGGCGTTCGATAACGTCGTGCTCACCGCGCGTTCCCCGGCCAGGGTCAGTGTCAGCGGTGCGGCGGAACATGAAAATCTTGCAACGGACGCGGTGCTGGTGGTGACGGGGCCGTTTGACAGCGAGGTTGACGGGCTGGTCGCGGACGCATCGGCGGGCAGCGTGTTACTGTCGATGGCGTCAACGGCACCGACATATGTCCTGCTATGGTTGACGGGTGGCGACGCCGGCAAATACGGTGCGCTCGCCTCTGAAATCGGCGCGAGCGGTGCCCAGGTTTTGACGGTGCCGGACAAAGAATGGCTGGAACTCAACAAACGCTATGACGCTTTCAACATGCTGGTCAAATTGCCGGGTGCCGGTGTGGCCGTCAATTGGGACTTCAGCAGCGGGAGCGACTGGGAGGGTGTTGTGGTTGATAAAATCGCGGTCTCCTCCAGACTCCGGCTGGGAACGGCGGTCATTCTTCATTAGTGCCTTATGGGGTTGCGGGCTTTGCCCGCGTTGGCAAAAGCGGACGGAGACAGCGATGATGATCAGGGCAAGGCCTTTTCTGTTCACAGTACTCGGTGTTTGCAGGTTGTGTTGGCGAGCAGATGCCTTCACAAGGGTCGCGTATGACGATGTGGGTGAGTGTGACACGCTTCAGCCGCATCTGACGGCGGCTGAAGGGCCGTGGCGGTTCAACAATCCGGGCACGTCAGATGAAAAATTGCGCACGGCTGTTTTCGGTCGCAGGATTGAGTTTGCTTATCGCGGTTTAAATCCCAAAGCGGCGTATAAAGCACGTCTGCGTTTTTTTTCCGACAACAAGCGCGAATTGCTCGTGAAAACGGGGCAGGGGGACCTTTTGGCAGCACTAACGCTGTCAAAGGATCAAGCGTCTGAACATGACGTGATGATCCCTCGGACAGCGTATGCGTCAGGCAGGCTGGCGCTGGTATTCGAGCGGGTCAGCGGATCAAATGCCGTCATATCTGACATAGAGCTACTTTCCGATGATCCGCAGCCATTGGCGGCCGCGCTTGGGGCGGAAAGCTCAAGAGTGCCTGTCATTCCGCGTTTGAGTCCGCGGCCTTCGGCTGTCGGCGGCATGCAGAAACCGGATATTGATTTAGCGGGCACTTGGCAGTTTAATACGCAGCCGGCGACAAATTTCTGGATGGGGGAAGAGGTCGTCGGTGCGGAAAGGCGCGGCTGGGTGCCGATACAAGTTCCGGGACAATGGGTGATGCAGGGGATGCAGGTGGATGCGAACACGGCCGCAGGGTATCGGCGCGTTTTTGCGGTGCCGGCCGACTGGAAGGGAAAGCGGGTGAAATTGCGGTGCGACGGCGTGTACAGCGACGCGGCGGTCTGGATAAACGGCAAATGTGCCGGGCATCATGAAGGCGGGTTCACCCCCTTTGAGTTTGACGTGACGGAGTTGGTCAACACCGGCGGTGATAATCGGATCGATCTGGCTGTTGTCAACGAGTCGCTTGCGGATACCCTGGCCAGCGGGACGCAGTACGCCTGTCACCCGTTGGGCGGCATCCCGCGGGGTGTCCGGCTTTTCGCGTTGCCGGAAGCCCATGTGGCGGCGTTGTATGTGACGACCCGGTTCGATAACCTGTTCCGTGATGCTACGCTGAAGCTTCAGGTGTGCGCGGCGAATGAAGACCGGGCCGCTGTCGAGGACGTGCGGATCACGGTTCGTTTGAACGCGCCCGACGGCGCCGAGGTTCCGCTCGCCGGCCATTCCATTGTCGTCGGACGGCTGGATGCCGGGCAGGCGGTCACCAACGACGCCTCCTTTTTGGTGCGCAACCCTTTGAAATGGGATAATGAGCGGCCTCATCTCTATACGTTGCATGTCCGGTTGGAAGCGCGCGGTCAGGCCCTTGAGGCCCTGCGTAAACGGGTCGGGTTCCGACAGGTGGAGATACGCGGCAACCGGATGATGGTCAACAACCGCCCTGTGAAATTGCGCGGAGTCAACCGTCATAAGGTTTATCCGACCACCGGGCGTTGCGTGCCGGATGGCCTGCACCGGAGAGATGTCGAGCTGTTTCGTGAGGCGAATGTGAATCTCATCCGTACCAGCCATTATCCGCCTGATGAGGCGCTGTTGGATGCGGCCGATGAGTTGGGGATGTTCATTGAGTGCGAGGCCCCGTTCTGCTGGACATCCGTGCCCATCCGCTGTCTGCCCCAAAACGAACACCACCGGCATCTGATTTTGCGTCAGACCGCCGAGATGGTGGTGGCGTACCGCAACCATCCGTCCGTGCTGTTCTGGTCGCTGAGCAATGAGAGCCGCTGGGGCGAGCACTATGCCGCGGCTTCCGGGTTGGTGCGTGAGCTGGATCCGTCCCGTCCCCAGACGTTCAATAATCCGGGTGATCCGCGTTACACGGAGATCGTCAACTTCCACTATTGCGGGCACGGCGGCCCTGCCAAAGGCCGCGGCAAACCGGACAACCCGATCTATCTGGGCGAGGATTGCCATCTGAACGCATAAAATCGCCTGGAACTGGCGACCGATCCTGCTTTGCGCGATAGGTGGGGACAGTATTTGCGTGAGATTTGGGATACCATTTATGCGAGCGAGGGCTGTCTCGGGCAATCGATTTGGGCAGGGATCGACGACACGTTTTACATCGGGGATGAGCAGACGGTCGGGTACGGGACATGGGGACTGATAGACGGATGGCGCCGTTTGAAGCCCGAGTACTGGAATGCGAAGAAGGCCTATTCGCCTGTGCGGATCCTGAACGCGGATCGTCTGGCGGTGTCGAACGGCGTGATTCAGATCGCGCTTGAGAACCGCCAGAATTTCGCCGATCTCGGAGAGATGCGCATCCGGTGGCAGACGGGAGGAGAATCCGGTGAGACCACGGCTCAATTGGCTCCCGGCATGCGGGGGGAGTGCCGGATCGCGCTGAAAGACACGGCGAACGTTGGCAGTCGTCTTGAGCTGACTTTCGAAGACCCTCGCGGTTTTATCGCGGATCGTTTCCTGTTGAGCTTAAATCAACCCGTGCCTGCGGCGAATGAGGTAGCCGAGCCGGCGCGCGAGACGAGCGCTTGGAAGGTCGAAGAATCGCCCGGTGCGATCACGGTCAGATCTGAGCGGGCGGTGTGGGCCATCGGCAAAGCGCACGGCTTGTTTACGGGCGTGCGCGCGCTGAATCAACGGATTGACTTGGCGGGTCCGCACCTGATGCTGCTGCCGATGAATGACACCGGCGAGAACCAGATGCGGGGTGCCACGAAAGTGTGGAGCCCGTATACCGAGCCGTGCAGCGGCTGGCAGTGCGAGAGCGTCCGGGTCGTGACCGTCGGCGGGCAAACAGACATACATGTTTCGGGAACGTATGCAGAGGCTTCAGGCACCTACACCCTGCGCTTCGAGCCCGATGGCGGAGTGGCTGTCGATTATGCGTTCACCACGCTCACAAATCTGAACCCGCGCCAGATCGGGTTGGTGTTTTCCCTGCCTCGGACTTTCGATTCGTTCGCGTGGGAACGCAACGGATATTGGGATGTGTACCCGGATGATCATATCGCGCGGCTGTCGGGTTCGGTCAAGGCGTCGGAGGGATTCGCCGCGACATCGGTCGGCCCGCGCACAAGCCCGAGCCATCCTTGGCGGCTGGACCGGCTGCCCTACGGCAACAACGATTTCTGCTCGACCAAGCACAACGTGGTCGTTGCGTCTCTGACAGACCCGCGCGGGCTCGGCATGCGAATGAACGGACGCGGCGAGCAGCATGTGCGGTGCAGGCAAGACGGGGCAGGCGTTCACTTTCTGGTGGCCGACTATTCGAATGGCGGCAGCGAGAAGTTCTTGAAAGATTTCGTCAAGAATGAAAAGCGCGTTCTGCCGGCAGGCGCACAGATACAAGGGAGCGTGCGCCTCTCGCTGCTGCCCGGGCGCTAGAGACACGGGAGCGGGTTAACGCAGCAGGCGGAAGAGCGGGTGGCGGCACGCTTTTTTATCGAAGGAAAACGTGGTGTCGCAGTCGTTCGCCTTGGCAACATGGGCGATCAGCAGATCGGAAAGGTCACACGTTGTTTCTTGGCCTCCGCCTCTTTAAACAAACGGTACACGGCTTGCGTTTGCACGTCGTCGTCAGCGACGAGAAATCGCACCAAAATATTGGTGTCCAGCCCTGTCATGGATGAACGCCTCGTGTCTGCCGCTGGCGTATCGCCGCATTCATCGCGTCAACGGTTACGGGGGACTGCCGTTTATGCTTCAACATGCCGAAAACATCGTCGACTCCACAAGACAAGGGTTTCATCACTGCTTCGCAGTCTGACAGGGTGAAGGATACGCGGCTGCCGGTGCGAAGGTTGAACCTGTCCCGAAGAGCCTTAGGCAGGGTCAACTGGCCCTTGCTGGAGAGTGATGCGGTAAGCATAAAAAAATCTCCTTACATGATTAACTGCCTTACAATATAGCCGATGGGCGGCATGCCCGTCAATCCTGTCAGCCGGAATCGGTCGGTGGTCGGGGGGCGGCAGACGAACGCGAGAAATGGCGGAAACGGGGCGGCACAGGCTGGTGTACCGACTTCAGTCGGCCTCGCCCGCACCCGCCGGCTAAAGCCGGTACACCAACAGGGTCCATGATCCCGCGCCTTCCGATTCTCCTCTCACACACCCGCCGGCTAAAGCCGGTACACCAACAGGGTCCATGTTCCCGCGCCTTCCGATTCTCCTCTCACACACCCGCCGGCTAAAGCCGGTACACCAACAGGGTCCATGATCCCGCGCCTTCCGATTCTCCTCGCACACACCTGCCGCGCCCGCCAACCGATTGTCTGTCAGCCGGAATCTTTCACACCATTCGCACATCGACGCCTTTTTTGCGGAGGCGTTCGACTTCGGCCGGCGGGGCGGCGGTGTCGGTGATCAGGATGTCGATCCCGGATGCGGGCATAATGTGGGCGAAGCCCTCGCGGCCCAGCTTGGAGGCGTCGGCCAGCACGATGGTCTGCCGCGCCTGCTGCGACATGTGGCGGCAGACGTCGGCAATGTCCGCGCTGTCGGCGGTTGTGCCTTTGCCGGCGGTGATGCCGTCCGATCCGAGGAACGCTTTCGCGACATGGAACTGATCGATTTCGCGGATCGTGGCCGGTCCGGTCAGCGCCTCGATCGCGGGGCGGAACTCGCCGCCGGCGAGCGTCACCGAGAGGCCGGGGTTGTGGCGCACGAAGGGCAGCAGCAGCGTGGAGTTGGTGACGATATTCACGCCCTGCCGTCCGACCAGGAAGCGCGGGATCAGCGAGGTGGTGGTGCCGGCGGTGATCATCACGTCTTCGAGGTCGCCGATCAGGTCGGCGGCCGCGCGCGCGATGCGGGTCTTCTCGTCGATATGCGCACGCTGGCGCTCGGCCACATTGGCGTGCAGGGTCGGCAGGCCGCCGCCGTGCTGGCGCAGCAGATACCCTTGGGCCTCAAGCCCTTTGAGGTCGCTGCGGATCGTGACCTCCGACACGTGGAAGTGGCGGCTCAGTTCGCTGACGGAGAGTTCGGGCCGCTCCATCAGCAGTTCGAGGATCTGTTGTTTTCGATTGCGTTTTTTTGTCATCATGACTCCATTGTCATTCATCTGGCGGGGGGAGTCGGAACAGGGGCAGCAGTTCAAAACGACGAACCCAGAGTTCAGCCGCTTCGGTTTGAAGACAGATTTTGCCTTCGTCCGGTGCGACGGCATGCGCCTCGTTTACCAACCAGCCGTTGTAAAGATACCGAAGTGTTTTGCCCTGAGCAATAATCTCCAGCCGGTTCCATTCCCCGGCGGGAGCATCGATATCCCTTCGTCCTCGGAAGCCCTTGACGTCTTTCCATGCTTCGTCGCAACCGAGCCAGCGTACGCGGCCGTCAGTGATTGTTTGCCGCGGTGCGCCGGGGCGCCAGCGCCAGTCGCCGCTGCGGTCGCGCCACGCTTCCACTTGAACGCAGCATGGACGGAGCGCCCCTTTGGGGTTCACCACATAGATGTCGCCCATGCCCCCCTCGATAAGGTTCGCCTCGACACAGGGTATCCAGGTCTTGTAAACCGAGCCGTGCGCACCGTGCGCATGGACAAGAACGCCGCTGTCGCGCGCTTTCGCTGCACGTTCTCCCCAAGTTTGTTCGCCCCATTTAAATTCGATGACCAGATGGTAATCGCGATAGGTTTCGCGTGTGGCGACGTAACCGTAACCCCGCCCACTGATACGAAGGATGCCGTTCGTGATCTGAAAAATATCGGATGCAGGATCATGCACCGCATATTGCGGGGCGATGTGGTAGTCCATCTGTCCCGATGTGATGAGATGCAACAGGTTTACCGGGGCCGTCACTTGACGGGCGGCCCCCTCCGCAACCGAATCTCTGGCTTGCACCGTTATGCCGGTGAAGAGTGATACTATGAGGATGGCAGTGTGTCGGTGCATATTGTGTTTTCTCTCAATAGCCTGGAAGACGGTGTTTCTCTGTTTCGACATGTTGTACACCCAGCGTTTCAATGCGCGCTTTGACATCCGGTTCATCCAGGCGCGGGCTACGTTTCGGATGGACGCCGAGATGTCCCGTGTCTTTAAAATGATAGCCCTCATAAGGTGTGCCGAAGCCGCCAGAGTGGTAGGTCGGAGGAGGCGGCACGCCGCGTTTCATCATGGCTTTCAAGTCGTCGAGTCGGGTGGCGTGGAGATCTCTGGGTGTGATGTTGTGTTTCGCGCACAGGGCTGCCGCCATACCTGTAACTTCGCCCAACGCTCCCAGTGTACGCATCACGCGGATCGAGGCGAAGGCGACGTGTGAAACGCTGATATGTCGTCCGGCGAGAAATAGATTCTCGATGTCTTTTGAGTAAAGGCAGCGGAATGGGACCGGATAGGGTTCGAGGATGTGTCGATGATAGGCGCAGGAGCGGAAGGGTTCTTTAAACTTGGCCTCATGAATGGGATCGGGGAAATGCAGATCCAGATTCCATGTTGCCGATGCCGTGGCGTCGGGATAGATCACCCGTTGCTCAATATCATTCTGTGTCAAGATCATGTCGCCGACCACGCGGTAACTCTCGCGCTTTCCGCCGAGGGGCGAGACCCAGGCAAGGCGCTCATTGGCCCATTCGGCCTTGCGCACGGCATGGTTCTTGAGATAGGACCAGTTCGCGAAAATGGTCATCAGTCCGTAATCGCGGATATATTCGGTCTCGTCGGCCTGGTCGTGATATTGGCCGGTCTCCCATTCCCAGTCGCCGCTGCGCACATAATAGACCCTGTTTTCATCAAGTTCATGCCCCCAGTCGATCGGGGGAAAAGGGGCGGGGGTAGGGGTGCGTGTACAATACCAAATCACCGACATGCCCATGACCTGGCGGTCGCTTTGTAACGGCGCGAGGGACTCGCCGAATGTCGCTCGAGATTCACGGCCATACATCACGGATGCGCCTGCCTTGCGAGCGATTACGGCGTCGCCCGTGCAATCGGCGAAAAATTTGGCACGGATGCGTGTTTCCTCTCCGGTGCGGATGTTCCGTGCGATGAATGCTGAAATTTTGGAGGAGCCGTTTTTTTCGATGTCGATGACGCGCGTGTTGAGCATGAGACGGTAGAGGTGACGCGGGCAGGTCTCAAACACATGTTTCTTGCGGGCGTCCTCGTAATATTCAGGCGGGTACGGCCCCGGCCCGCCTGTGATCGGTTCGATCTCTTTGACAACCTGACCGAGGCGCGGGTAGGGGGGCTTGTTTAAAATTCCGCCCATCGGCACACGGATTTCAGAACTGTTGTTGCCGCCTAAGACGGCGCGATCCTGAATCAGGATCACTTTTGCTCCGTCCCGTATCGCTGCGATGGCCGTACAGATACCGGAAATGCCTCCGCCCGCGATGGCGAGATCATAAACGGTCGGATCGTCTTTCCGTTTGATCCCTAGGGTTTTTTGCCGCAGTTCCTCTAACGCGGCAGGATCGTTTTCCGGAACCATGCCGGGCTGGTCGGTCAGGTAGAGGGCGTCGCAACGGCCGTTAAAACCGGTCAGGTCACGCAGCGCGATTTCAGCGGAACCTTTGTCAAGCGGGAGCGTGCCAGCCTTCTGCCAGCCCCACGCTTCGCCGTTCGTGCCCAGCGTTTCCGGCAGCGGTGTCCCGTTCACCGCGACCTGAAAACGGCCGGCGGGCGTGCCGCGTTTCCAAGGCGCGGTCCAGTCGCGCGTGCGCACCCAAACCGTCCACTCGCCCGCGCGCGGGACTGTGCAAGTCGTTTTGGCTTCTGCCACCGGAATTCCCATGCCATGCGCCATGAGGTAGGCTGAACCGATTTGAGCGAATGACTGCTGCTCGATCAGCCAGCCGCCGGTTTGCTCGAACCCTTCGGCTTCAAGCCAAATCCCCTGTGCGGCGCAGCTTGCCAAAGGTGTTGTGAAACAAAGCGAAAAAACCAACAGCAGGGGAACGGAGTCATTCATGGCATTTCCTTAAGGCAATGTGAGGACGGCGAGCCGTCCTCGTTTTGGAGCAGACCGTGCGTCGGCATGGCGTGTCAAGGGGCCGTACGCACCGCTCGCCAGCCATAGCTGGCTGAACGGTTCGGATTTTGAACGCTGGCGAAGGATCGGTCAGACACCCTGTTCATCGTGTCTAATCCAGTATTCCATGCGCCTCCGCGGACACCGTAGGCCAAATTGGTGACAATCGGCCAGCCAGTCGCAGGGAAATCCCATGAGCCTGTGCCATGCACACCCGTGAAAGCCCGTCCCTCAGACCGACCGACGGTGATGACACGCTCCCAGAGGTTGCCGCTGAGTTCCATGATGCCCCAATAGGATGCGCCTGCGTCGCGACGGCCTGTCGTGGCGCGCGCAAAAGCGCCGGCACGGACGGGCCCATTCACGGCGGAGGCGCTTCCGTACACACAGTTGGCCGTAGCGACCGTGGATGTTTCATTGGCGGTTCCGTCCTGATCGAGTCCGGTCGTTTGTGTGATAGAAGTTGATCCCCATGCATATTCGCTGGCGACCGGGTTGAGCGGTCCGCGGCACGCTTTTTCAAACTCCAATTCGGTCATAGGGCGCAGTCCTGACCACGTCACGTAGCGCAGGCCGTCGGCCCAACTCAAAAAATTGTTGGCCCGGTTGGGGGCGCTCGCCGAGAAATTCGGGTGGGTGCCGGAGATCGTGTACCGGTTGTTTCCCGCATTGGCGGCATCATATCGGATGGCGGCGTTCGCCGCCGTCTGATGATTCAAAAACTCGGCGTACTGGCCCTGAGTGATCTCGTACTTCATGCAATAGAAGGCGGCATAGCCTTTGGGATAAGCGGCGGGCAGTGTGCCGAAAGGGCCGATGGTGTAGGTGTTGTCGGCGGACGAAGTGCCGTAAAGATGTCCAGCAGCGTTGGTGATGGTCAACTCGCCCTCTCCCGTCACAAGAAACGGGATCGTCGCGCCGCTGCTCCAGGCGCCGTCCGTGAAGCAACCCGAATCGGATGAAGATGAGCTAATCGCGCCGGAACCGAGCTTGAATTTGCATTCAGGTACATAGACCATCTCGATGGCGTGCGCGGAGAGGTCTACCGAAGCGCCCGCCCCGTCCGCATTCCGGTTCCAGCGCAATTTGACCGTTGCGCTGAAGGTGCCTGACCCGGCGACCGAGCGGTGGATGAACGCGCCGCGCCCGTCTGCAGGAACCGTGATGGTTGTGCCAGCAGTTGCGGTGTGACCGGTTGCCGTCAGCGTGACCGGCATCCATGCACTATCCCCGCGCCACTTGAAAAAGACCCAGGCCGCGTCCCAGTTCTCAAGCGCGAGATCCGAGCCGGTGACATTGGCACTGGCCAATTCTGTCCATGCGGCGCGCCACGAGTTGTCCCAAGATACGGTGGCCTGCACGTCCACGCAGCCGGGGGTGTCGGCGGTGGTCAGAGAGAGGTTCGTGACCGTGATATTGTTCGCTGAGGCTTGCTTGGCAATGCTGAGTACAGTTAGAAGGACGCAGATGGCCATCGAAGTTTGTTTTTTCATGTTGAATCCCTTGTGGTTTGTGGTTATTGGAAGAGTGTGCTTAGTAGATGCGGATCATCAGTCCGCGTGAAGGCATGCTAAGCCCCAGTAGTATCAGTCGGTCATATCCATCGCCTGATCCGCCAAGAAACCGGACATACGAGGCCGTCACCGATATGTCGCGGATCAGCCATGTTTTGCAATAGCCGTCGTCGCCGCCGCCTTTAAATCGGTCGAGAGCATACGCATCAGCCTGTGCACCGGATACGGCGAGAAACATCACTGCGAGCAGAAAGTTCCTTGTCCATTTGTTTTTCATGTGCATCATTTTTCCTCTTTTAAACAATTCTTTTCCAAGTAAGCAAAACAAAAATACAAAATAATTTTTACGAAAGCAATACGAAAATAAAATAAAATAAAAAATAAGTCATGTTGCAAATCCGAGGCGGATATTGTAATCTTCAAAACACGTTAACAGGCATGGTGCGCGGATGGTATCCGCAGCCATAAACAGTAGAGGTGCTTGCAAAACCTCCGGTATGCGCAAGCGGAGGGTTCTGGGTTCAGGGGGCGGTTGTGCAGCCTGGACAATGTTTCTTGGCGTTTGCAGAGGCTCTGCACGCGCCTCAGTAAAGAAAGGTGGATGTTATGAGCAGAGTGACAATGTGTTTTATGGCTGGTTTAATCTTGGCGGCCACGTTTGACGCGGCGGCGGCGGAGGATTGCGCCATTGATCAGAAATACCGGCCGAAACTCTTCAAGCAGTTCGGCGATCACGTCAACGTGCCGGACGGGCTGGCGCAGGACAGGCACGGCAACGTCTATTGCGCGGCGCCGAATTTTGTGAACCAGTCTTATCCCGGAACCATTATGAAGATGGATAAAAAGACAGGCAAGTGGTCGGTTTTCGTGGCGGGGCTGAATCATCCCGAGACCGGGCGCGGCTTTCCCATGGG
Organism: Kiritimatiellia bacterium; assembly: GCA_017999015.1. GTDB lineage: Bacteria > Verrucomicrobiota > Kiritimatiellia > RFP12 > UBA1067 > DUPH01. Next base: position 5,521 of record JAGOBZ010000016.1, on the reverse strand, counting down.
AATGGAGTTCGGCGAGGACGGGCACCTGTATTACTGCGACAACCAGTATTTCACCGACAAGAACTACAAGTCGCGCATCCTGCGCGTGGTGATCGACAAGAACGGCGAGCCGCAGCGCATTGAGCCGGTGGTCGAGAATATCAAGCTGGCCAATGCCATGCGCACGCGCGGCAACGCGATCTATTTCACCGAGACCTTTTTCGATATCAAGGGCAAGAACCTCGGGGGTGTCTACTGCGTGCCGATGAGCGCTTTCAAAGAGCAGGCCGTGCGCCTGCTGCCCAAAGAGCAGTGGGAGAAGGATCCGTACTGCATCGGCGTGACGGAGACCACCCCGCTTAATCATCGCAACGACACTGCGGCCGCTGACGGCATGTGCTTCGACAAGCAGGGCAACATTTATACCGGTAATTTCGGCGACGGTCATTTCTATGTCATGCGCCTGCAGCGCGACGGCTCCTATGCCAAGCCAGAGACCTTGGTCTATGACCCTAAAGTCTTCCCGAGCTGCGACGGAGTCTGCTATTACGCCAAGAAGAACTGGGTCATCATCACCGATTCCGAACGCAACGCGGTGCGCTATTGGGATATCAAGGCCGGGACACTGGGGCTGCTGTGGGAGAATGGCGACACCGACGGCGCCGACGGCCTGCTGGATCAGCCGTGCGAGCCGATGGTGTGGGGCGACACGCTGATCGTCGTGAATTTCGATATGAAGTTCCCGGGGCTGCTGAATTCGGTGAACGACAGTGTGCACACGGTCAGCGTGATCGATCTGGACCGGGGCGGCTGTCCCTTCCTGAACCTGTTCAGGTGAATCGCGGCCGGTTGCTGATTCAAATCGCTCTCACAGAGGCACAGAGAGCACGGAGAAATCCAAGTGCTCTGTGGCCTCTGTGCCTCCGTGAGAGATTAAAAAAAGCGGGGACTCGTAAAACATGCAGAATTTTTTAGACTTCAAAGGGAAGACGGCGCTGGTGACCGGCGCGGCCGGCGCGATCGGCAAGGGCGTCGCGCAGGGGCTGGCCCAGTGCGGCGCGCGGGTGTTCGTCACGGATCTCAAGCCGGATCAGGTGGACGCGGCTGTGGCGGAGTTGATTGCCGCGGGATACGACGCGGCCGGCATGGCCGCCGACGTGACGGACGAGGCGCAGGTCAAGGCTGTCGTGGCTGCGGCGTCTGAGCGCTTCGGCAATCAGCTCGACATCTTGGTGAATGTCGCCGGCGTGGCGGGACAGAAGCCGATCGAGGAGATCACCGGGGAGGAGTGGGATTTTGTCTTCGCGGTCAACTGTAAGGGCACCTTCTTTTTCATCAAGCATGCGGCACCGCTGATGAAGGCGCGCAAGTCCGGCAAAATCGTGAACTTCGCCTCGAAGTCCGGCAAGACCGGTTCGGCGCTGTGCAGCCACTACTCGGCGGCCAAGGGCGCGATCATCACGTTGACGCAGTCGCTGGCCTTCGAGTTCGCCAAGGACGGCATCCACGTGAACTGCGTCTGTCCCGGCATCACGGACCACACCGGGGTGTGGAACTTCATGTCTGCCAACTACATCGACAATCTGAAACAGGCGCGCGAGCAGGTCGTCAGCCAGTTCACCGCCAAAGTGCCGCTTGGCCGCTTGGCCAGCATCGAGGATGTGGTGGACGTGACCGTCTTCCTCTGTTCGTCCGGCGCGGACTACATGACCGGCCAGGCGATCAACATCACCGGTGGGCGGGAGATGCATTGATTCGTGCATTAGTTGATGGGTTGATTGGGGATTTAGGATTAAGTCTTGGGTCCGCGGTCTTGAGTCCGAGAAACAAGAGGGAAACGATAGATGAGCGAAGTGATCACGAAAGCGTCCGTGGCGAAGATGATGGACCATGCGGTGCTGAAGCCCGCGATGACGGACGACGACATCCGCAAAAACGCGGCGATGTGCGCGGCGCGCGGGATCGGCGACCTGTGCGTGCGGCCCACCGACGCGGCGCTGGCGGCGGCGTTGCTCGAAGAGGCCGGAACGACCGTCGCGGTCGTGGTCGGCTTCCCGCACGGCGCGAGCCGCTCCGAGGTCAAGGCGCTAGAGGCCAAGCTGGCGATCGAGGACGGTGCGGACGAGTTGGACATGGTGATGAACATCGGCAAGTTTCTTTCCGGCGAATACGAGTATGTGAAACGCGACATCGCTGCGGTTGTGGCCGAGGCCAAGCCCAAGGGTGTGCTTGTTAAAGTCATTCTGGAGACCGCGCTGCTGACGCTTGAGCAGGTGGCTAAGGCGTGCGAGCTGGCCATTGAGGCCGGCGCAGATTTCGTGAAGACGTCGACCGGTTTCAATGGCGATGGCGCCACGCCCGAGGCGGTCGAGGTGATGCTCAAAACCTGCGCGGGGCGTGCCAAGGTCAAGCCCTCGGGCGGCATCCGCGATTGGGACACGGCGCTGCGCTTCGTGCGGATGGGCGCGGACCGCCTGGGCGTGGGTTCGGCCGACAGGATCTTGGACGGCGCGCCGGCGGCGGAAGGGTATTAAATCATGCGGGCAGTAGTTTATCACGGACAGGGCGATGTGCGCGTCGAATGTCTGCCGCTGCCGGCCTGCGAAGAGGGCGGCCTGCTGGTCAAGGTCGAGGCCTGCGCGGTGTGCGGTTCCGACATGAAAGCATATCGCTCCGGCAATCCGCGCATGCGGCCGCCTGTGACGATGGGGCATGAGTTTGTGGGTGCGGTTGTCGAAAACAGGGCGGGGCTGGCTTTTGCCGTGGGTGATAGCGTGGTGATGGCCACCTCGGTGGCGTGCGGCACCTGCACGTACTGCGCGCGGGGCTGGCGCAATCTCTGTGCGGCCGTGCGTCCGATGGGATTCAGTTTCCCCGGAGGCATGGCGGACTACGTGGCCATCCCGGCGCTGGCCGTGCGCGGCGGGCATGTTGTCAAAGTGCCTGTCTCGCTGAATCCTTTTCATGCCGCGCTGGCAGAACCGGTCAGTTGCGCCGTGAACGCCTGCGAGAACGGCGCGGTGCGTCAGGGCGATACGGTTCTGGTGATGGGGGCGGGCCCCATGGGCATTCTCAATGCGGTCGTGGCCCGGCGTTTTGGAGCCGCGCGGGTGATCCTGTCGGAAATCAATCCTGCGCGGCTCAAACAAGCCGAGGCGTTCGGCGTGGACCGTCTGGTGGACCCTTCGCGCGAATCGCTGCCGGATGTCGTTCGGGACGCGACACAGGGGCTGGGGGCGGATGTGGTGATCGTTGCCGCGCCGGCAGCCGGGCCGATGGAACAGGCGCTGGCTTTGGTTCGCAAGCGCGGCACGGTATGCCTCTTCGCCTCTCTGCCGGTGGAGAGAAGTACGCTGGCGCTGGACAGCCGGCTGATCCATTACAACGAATTGCGCGTGACGGGCTCGAGTGACTCAACGCCGGCGCAGGTCGCCAAAGCGGTGGCCCTGCTCGCGTCTGCCGGTTTTCCATCTGCGCATCTGGTGACGCACGTGCTGCCGTTTGAAGGGTTCATGGATGCGATCGGCCTGATGGAGCGCGGCGAGGCGCTGCGCGTCGTGCTGACGCCGTGAGCATGCGGGTGGCCGACTGTGAGGGTTGCGATGAAACTGGAACTTCAGGGCAAGGTGGCGCTGGTGACTGGCGGTTCGCGCGGGATTGGCGCGGCGATTTGCCGCGGACTTGCCGCCGAAGGGGTGCGCGTCGGGGTCAACTATGCGAACAGCCCGGACAAGGCCGGTGCTGTGGTGACGGGCATCGCGCGCGATTTCGGTGTCGACGCGGTCGCGCTGCGGGGGGATCTGGCGAAGAGCGACGAGGTCATCGCGCTCTTCGATGCGCTTGAAGCGCGCTTCGGCCGCGTCGACATTCTGGTCAACAACGCCGCCCACTGCCCCGGCGGGCCTTTGGACGCCTACAGCGTCGAGGAGTGGGAGAACACCTTTCGCGTCAATGTCACCGGCGCGTTTGTGGCCTGCCGGGAGCACGTGCGCCGGCTGCGGGCCGTCGGCCGCACCGGCAAGATCGTCAATCTCGTGTCGCAGGCCGCGTTTCTGGGTTCGACCTCAGGCCATCTGCCGTATGATGCGAGCAAAGGCGCACTGGTCTCGATGACGCGCGCGATCGCGCGGGAGGTCGCGCCGCACGGCATCACTGTGAATGCCGTGGCACCGGGCATGGTCCGCACCGAGATGGTGGCGGACAAGCTCGCGGCTGATCCGGCGCGCTACTTGAGCCGCATTCCGCTCAACCGGATCGCCGAGCCGGAAGATATCGCCAACGCGGTGGTGTTTTTGGCCTCAGCAGCAGCCGACTACATGACCGGCACGACGCTGGACGTGACCGGCGGCATGCTTATGCGGTGAAGAAGGGCCGGAGCTGGCGGCAGGCCTCGCCGTAGCGCGTGTAACGCGCAGCGTGCAGCGCGCCCCGAGCCGGATCGGGCGGGTGCGTCCGCTCGATGCGTGTCATGCCGCGCACGGCCTCCTCGAGCGAGGCGTAGTTCCCGCAGGCGACAGCCGCCGCGATGGCGGCGCCCAGTGCGCCGAGTTCCTGCCCGGCAGGGATTTCAACCGGCACCTGAAAGACATCGGCGAACATCTGCGCCCACACCGCGCTGCGCGCCGCGCCGCCTGTGAGCCGGATCGTCGCGGGCGGCGCGCGGAACGCATACAGGCGCTGCACATGCCGGTTGTGCGCGAAGATGCAGCCCTCGTACACGGCGCGCAGCACGTCGGCGCGGGTGTGCCGTCCCTTCATGCCGAGCAGGCAGGCCTGCGCGGGATGGCCGAGATTGGAGCCGTACAGGAAGGGCAGGAACAGGGGCGTGTCCAGAGTCAGCGGGGTCTGCTCCACGGTACGGTCCGCCCACGCGAAAAGAGAGCCCTCGCCCGCCTGCGCCAGCAGTGTCTGGGTGTCGCCGAGGAATTCACGCGCGAACCAGTCCAGATTGCCGGCACCGGTGGGACTGCCTTCCAGCATCAGGAACCAGCCGGGCATGCAGTAGCGCGAGGTCATGAACAGGTCGCGGTCGATCAGCGGCTGGCGGGCGATGTACTGGTTGTTGCCCCAGGTGCCGGCCACCATCACGAGCTGCCGCTCATCGACGCAGCCCGAAGCGAGTCCGCAGGCGTCGATATCGAACATGCCGCCGGCCACCGGCGTGCCGGCGCGCAGGCCGGTCGCGGCCGCGGCAGCCGGGGTTACGGTGCCGCAGACTTCGGCGCTTTTGACCAGAGGCGGCAACAGGCGCTTAGCCTCAGAAATGCCGAACCACGCCAGCAGACGGTCGTCGTAGGTCCCGTCCGGCACGTTCATGAGGCTGGTCGCGCTCATGTCGGTCTCTTCCATCGCCGCGATGCCCGTCAAACGGAAGCGGATGTAATCCTTGGCCATCAGCAGCCGGCTGGCGCGCGCAAGGCTCTGCGGCTCGTGCGTCTGCAGCCAGGCGAGCAAGGCGTTCGGCTGCGCGGCCCAGAGGGACTGGGCGGTCAGCGGCAGGACGCGCGCGTCGAGAGCGTCCGCCTGCCACGTCCGAATGATG